>JAUVIJ010000046.1 GCA_030592835.1 Candidatus Cloacimonadota bacterium
TCGATCTCACCGGGTGTACTGGTTGAATTCCAGGATTATTATAGTATTTCCGTAGAAGGACAGATACTGGCTGTAGGCGAACCGGGTAATATGATCAGGTTTACTTCAGCACATCCCGAGTTATTCCAGGCTGATTCAACCCACACAGGATGCTGGAACGGCATCAGGTTTGAAAATACTTCCCCGCTTAACGGAACATCCCGGCTGGAATACTGCCTTCTGGAATTGAGCAAATCGACAATTAATTCCTTAATGGGAGGAGCGGTTTCTCTTGTTGATTTTTCCAAATTATGGATTGAAAATTGTATATTCCAGAAAAATGTTGCAGAGTATGGTGGTGCTATCAGTTGCGATTATAATTCCAATCCTCGAATTATAAGTTGTCTATTTTCGGGAAATTATGCCATTATCAGCAGCTCGGTTATATATTCCTCCTATTCTTACCCGAAACTGATCAATAATACTGTTATCGGTAATACTATGCTGAATGAAGAAGTTTTCTGGGGAACCGGAGCATTTCATTCCTTTATTTCCAAACCATTGTATATTAATAATATCATCAGAGATAACTATACTGCCTATTTTCTCCCGAATCAGCTTTACGAAAACAAGGATTATTATACCAGATTCAATAATATCCAGGACTATGAACAGATCAATGGTAATATTGATCTCGATCCTATCTTTCTCGGACACGGAGATTATCCTTTTCAATTAACTGAGATCTCACCCTGTATCGATGCCGGAACTCTTGATCTCGACTTCATCGAGCTGCCGGAATATGATCTTGCCGGTAATCCCAGAATAGAAGGTGAATCTGTCGATATGGGAGCTTATGAATTTATTGCTTCCGGTACAAATGACGACATAATTCCAAATAGTTTTAATCTGACCAATTATCCTAATCCTTTCAATCCGGCAGGGACCGGATCCGGTCGCAGTCCCGGGACAGTTATCAGCTTTCAGCTTTCAGAAAACAGTAGGGTATCAATATCGATCTTTAATATCAAGGGACAGCTTGTAAAGACTCTAATCAATGAAATCAAACCTGTTGGTCAGTATTCTGTAATTTGGAATGGAAGAGATAGCGACATGGAACCTGTATCTTCAGGAATTTATTTCTACAGACTGTGCTTGCATCCCGATTCATCGGGGAAAACTAAAAATGACTCGAAGATTAGGAAGATGATTCTCCTGAAATGATTTACAATGAATGACCTTGAAAAGGTTTAAAAGTCCTTTCTCCTTGCTGAACCTTTTCAACGGTTAAAATTCCGGATTCAACAAAACCATTGAAAAGGTCTACTTGAGAGAATTCCTCTGTGGGCAAACCGTTTTCAAGGTTTAAACCCAGATAATGCAATAGAGGTTTATTGAAGAGTAAAAAATATAAGTGGGTTATGAAATACTTATTTTTCAATAACTTAGATACTTTTTCAGGGTCGATTGATTAATCTATTTCTTCTTACGACTCAGAATATAATACAATACCGGAATAAAGGTCAGAACGAAGAAGGTTGATGTAACTAATCCGCCGATCGTAGATAATGAAAGTAGTCTCCAGAAATCATTTTTTCCAATATCAGCCCGGATCAACATTGGTAAAAGAGCTGTAATAGTAGTGAGGGAAGTCATCAGGATCGGTCGCATTCTATCCCGGGCAGCCTGTAATATGGCTCCGGTTATATCGATCCCTTTTTTCCTGATAAGGTTTATATGATCCACAAGGATGATAGAATTGTTAACGACGATCCCCGCCAGAAGAACCAGACCGATACGGGCAGAACTGGCAAAGGTTTCATCATTAAAATAGAACATATAAGCAACCCCAACAAAAGCAAGAGGGATTGTGAGCAGTATGATGAAGGGATATTTAAGAGATTCGAACAATGAACTCAACGACATATAAACCAGCAGGATGGCAAATATTAAAAGATAGATCAACTGGTTATTATCAGCATCTGTATCGAATTCTGCTTCTTCATCGACAAAGGCATAGCCGTCCGGTAAGGGATAGGTCTCGATGAGCCCATCCTTGAATTTGTTACCCTTTTTATAGGAACCGCGAAAATCAAAATTTATTCTGCGGGTATAGAGTTCATTTTCACGTTCGATTTCCGGCATGATCTGGACGCGTTTTATTTCTGCAACTTCAGATAATTTCACCTGTCCGCCGGTTAAATTGCTGATCACAATACTGCGAAGATCATCTATAGAAAAATCCTTGAATCCTGTTTCTTTAACCTGTATTTTCAATTCTTCTTCGTTGATCTTCCTGGAAAATCCTCCATAAGCACTATTCAGTTTACCGTAAACCTGGTTTACGATCGTATTGATATCCATTTGATAGATCGACAGTTTTTCCCGCTTAAAGGTGATCAGGTATTCAAACAGCTTCTCATCTTTCCACCAGCCGATGGCGTTGGTATCGATATTCTGAACTCTTTTACTGGTTTTCTGCATAAAAAGAGCCAATTCCTCAGCCAGAGTTTTTAAGCTGAGATAATCATAACCAGTAAGCTTTAGGGAGAAGTTTGAAATCGAGAAACCACCACCTCCAAAAGATGGACCAAATCCTCTGATCCAGATCCGGGAATTGCCAAAATTAGTGGCATAAGCTTTCAATTTTTCCCTGATCATTAAAGGTGCTGCCGTCTTTTTAACTTCTTCGGAAAAATCCACCTTTAAATAAGCATACCTGGTCCAGACTTGGGTTTTAACCGATTCAATATTTTCATTATCAACGATTTTATCCTCGAACATTCGTGCCAGTTTATCTGTCTGTTCAATGTTCGATCCCACCGGCAGGGAGATCCTGATCCCAATGAAATCATCCCGGGGAAACTGCCAGACAATTCCTTTCTCGACCTTATCAACATAGATCCAGATACTGAACCCGAGAAAGAGAACCACGATAGCCAGCCAGGTCCAGCGAAAACGTAGAAGAAATTTCAGAATCTTCTGGTAGATATTCAATTCTCGATTGATCGATTTTACCCCGGTAACACCTTTATTGAAAGAATTAATTTTGAGAAATCTGTATGCGACCAGCGGTATAAAAGTAAAGGAAACCAAAAGTGAGGACAGGAGTGCCAACACCATAGAATATACAAAAGGAAGGTAAAATATTTTCAGATCACCGTGCATATAAAGAAAAGGGGCAAAAACGATTATCGTAGTTAATGTCGATGCAGTGATTGGTAATGAAACTTCTTTTACTCCCTGCATAGATGCTTCAAACCTGGAATAACCAAGATTCTGATAGCGAAAGATGTTTTCATAGACCACAATGGAATTATCAACCATCATCCCGAATCCGAGAGCAAGTCCGGCCAGGGACAGCATATTCAAACTGATTTTCAAGAAGAACATCAGGATAAAGGTAAGTGCGGTCGAAAAAATGATAGTGGCGATTACGAGGAAGGTAGACTGGTAGTGCTTTAGAAAAATCCATAAAACCAGGAAGATGATCAGTAATGAGAAAAAACCTCTCTGATAGAGAATATTCAGATCAGAAGAAATCTTTTCAGACTCATCTTCAAGCTTAATTAAGAGTACATCATCGGGAAAATCAGTTTTACGATCCGTAATCAGTTTCTTTAATTTTCCGGCAAGCTTGAGTGAATTGGCAGTATTTTCTTTGAAAACTGTAAAGGTTACCTGGGGCATCCCATTGTAGCGCATTAAATTGAAAGGTGTTTCGTTATCCAGCGCAACTGTAGCGATCTGATGCAACTGCACGACTCTGCCATCAGTTCTGGATATCTTCAGATTTTTGATATCCTCCAGGGTCGAGAATCTATCCTTTATTTCCAGGAAATATTCCCTGCCGTTATCTATAAAACTGCTGACTGAACTTCTGTTTCCGTATTCCCTGAGTTTTTGTTGAACCTGGTATATCGTGACTTGATTCAGATCCTGGTCTTTCAGGAGTATTCTGACAATCGCTTTTCTATCACCTGCAATCTCAAAAGCAGAAACGCCTTCTACCGATGATACAGGATACCGCAGATTTTCCTCAATATATTCCCGGAGTTGTTCTGAAGTGTAAGGTCCGGAAACACCGTATTGCAGAAAAACCTCTTCTCTGAATTCCCGGGGCACATATTCCTGGATCCGGGGTACAACATCCTCCGGTAATTTATCATGGAGTAGTTGCAGTTTCTCATTGAGTTCAAACCTGGCAAAATCCATATCAGTATTCCGGGCAAATTCCAGGTTTACTACCGACCTCTGACCATAGGATGTAGATCTGATATTTGAAATCCCGGCAATTGTGCTTCCGATCTCTTCGATCTGGGAGGTTATATTCGCTTCCACTTCCTCCGGAGAAGCATCAGACCACATGCAGACAATCGTTAGGCGGGGATAACTGAGATCCGGCATCAGTGACAGTGGAATATTGAGCACCGCATAAATGGCGACTGCAATTATCGCCAGGTAAAACATGGAGAGCGAAACAGGTCTTTTTAAGGCTAGCTCAGTTAACCAAAAAGCTTTTTTTTCTATTTCTCCACCTCATATATCTTCAGTGTATATCCATCATCCTCATCACCGGATATTTCATATAAATTATCCTCATGGAAACGACACAAATAAATCTCTGGTTCATTAAAGAAACACTGGGCTACGATCTTTCCGGTATCATCAATAATATCGAAAAAGTCAGATTTTTCATTCTGGGTTTGGATCCAGAGTCTTCCTTCCGGATCTGTGATCATGTTAGCTATTGCACTCTCAAACTCATAATCTTTGAATTCGATATCTGCACCATGTGAACCGATCTGTTTCTTAATATCTTCCAACCGGTTTTCAAGTTCTTCGATATCTTCATCGGAAAGTTTTATCTTCTTATATTTTTTACTGATATCTCTTACATGTTCCCCTGTATAATCGAAGACCTGGATCAGATATTCACCCGGAGTTGTTGTTGTTATGTAGATATTATCCAGACTATAATCAAAAATCGGGATCTTGCTTTCACTTATATTCATTTCGAGTGGATTAAAAGCGTTCTGAAATAATATTGTCTCTTCCTCGTCTCTGATCAATTTGATAGTCGGTTTCGTCATGATCGATCCTTTTTCCTGATCGATATCAATAATCATGGAAAAATCGATGATCATATCATTTACATAATCCTTGCTGAAGGGGATAGTCAATCCTTCAAAACCAACATCTTCAAGATAATTCACCTCGTAATCGAAATAGGAGGTTCGCCGATTCATCTGATCTATTACCCCAAACCTGTTGAATTTGCTGTCATCGAATACTCTGGCTGGCATGGAGAATTCACCGGGACCACTTCCCATGGTGTCCAGTAATTTAATCAGTTCGCCTTTCAAATTCATGATCCAGACCATTTTCGATTGCATACTGCATAAAATCAGTTTATCCTCGATGAGGATGAATTCCTGAAAAGCATCAATCTCATCAGATAGTTCATGGCTGGCGATCAACTTAACTGCAATCCGTTCTACTTCAGGTTCGGCATCATTTTTTATTTCCGGAATTTTTGAATTCAGCAATCCCAATATAAGCAATGAGATGAGCAGTATCGATATTTTCTTCATGTTATCTCCTTTAATATTTTTCTAATAGTAATCCACCCGACAAATTCTGGTATTCAGCCAGAATGATCAGGTAGGAATATTTTGTTTCGATCAGAGCGATCTGTGCCGACAGAAATTCACTCTTGGCAGTATTATAATCGTAAAAACTGATCAAACCGGAATAGTATCTTTCCCGGGTCAGATCGAGTTTTTTTTCCGTCAGATCCAGCTTATTCCTGCCAATCTCCAGTTCTTTCTGTTTCAACTGCAGATCAGACTGTTTACTTTGTAATTCTCTGGTTAGATCTTGTTCCAAGGAAAAAGTATTATTCATTTCGATCCTGTAATTTCGTTGGGACGTCTTGTAATCGTATAAGCGTTCGGATAGAGATCCCAGAGGAAAGGAAAGATTTAGTGATACTTCCCAGTAATCCTGTTCTTGATCTCTACTGATGAAATTCCCTTCGAAATCATATAGTTTGGCTTTATCCTCCCAGTATTTCTGATATTTCCAGTTGTAGTATCCATTCAGATACAGGTCAGGCAATAAATTCAGAAGATTCCTTTTCCGGGCAACTTTCATCATCAGATTGGTCAACTCCTGTTTCTGCCAGTTGAAATGTTTTTCATGATCAAAAACCTGATCAAATCCTGTAGAGCCTGGTTCGATATCAG
Organism: Candidatus Cloacimonadota bacterium; assembly: GCA_030592835.1. Taxonomy (GTDB): domain Bacteria; phylum Cloacimonadota; class Cloacimonadia; order Cloacimonadales; family TCS61; genus JAUVIJ01. Next base: position 6,228 of record JAUVIJ010000046.1, read on the forward strand.
AAAAGTCGGTTTCCCGTTCCAGATCAAGATCGGTTTTATGGTTCAATTCCAGCATTATTTTATCGCTCTCGTTCCTGGTTCTGTCTATATCCAGTTGCAGATTTTGCAGTTCGATCTCAGCCGAGTAAAGATCCAATTCTGTTTTAGCACCAACAGGGATTAGTTCCTTGATATAATTGATTTCCTGTTCATAGGATAAAAAAGCCTGTTGATAGTATTCGATTTTTTTTATTTGGATAAGCAGGTTTGTATAGAGTTGTACTGTCTCCAGGATGAGGTCATTTCTTAACTTTTTATATTCGATCTGCTCACGATCAAGATCCAGTCCAGCCAGTTTTAAACTGCTCCAGCGATCATCTAACAGATAGATATTTTCTGATACAGTGATCCCGGCACTGCCATATTGATTGCCGTCAATGTCATAATTGGCTGATGAGTAAAGGGATGCCTGAGGAACAAATGCAAGCCAGGCTTTTGCTTTCGCCCCCTCCAGGTTCTTCAGCCTGTATTCCTCGTTATGCAGAATTGTAGAATTATTTAGAGACGCTGATATACAGTCATGAATATCAATCGCATCCAGACCGAAGAAAGCGATCAGGACTAGAAAGACTACAGCAGAGGATTTTTTCATCTCATCTCTCCCGGAGCTCAATATATTGATGGAAACCTGTAAATAATCATATCGATACCATCCAGAATATAGATTTTATCATCTTTACCGATATAGATGTTACTGGGATTGTTTCTTGTTAAAGCGACTACTTTCTGCAGGATCCCTTCACTATTGAAAATCTCGATGACCATCCTGGGAGTATTGTTTTCTTTATCATCTTCTTTATCTTTTTCATCGTCTTCATCTTTATTATATGATGTTAATAAATAAAAATTATTTTTACTGTCGATATCGATATCGAAACTTATGGGATCATAATTGGCTGTGATCGTGATGCTCCCTCCATCAGTTTTAGTTTTGATTTCAGGTTCGACAGGATCGAAGAAAAGCGGTCTTTCGATCACATATCTGAGGCTGTCCTCATCGAAAATAATAATTTTGTTTAAGATCTGATAACTGGCTATTATCCTGTCTTGAGAGTCTACGACCAGATCACAATTATTCATCAGGTATTTTTCAAAAGGTTCATTATAATCTATCATTGATCCTATTCCGGAAATCAGGTTGAAATCTTTACCGTATTTGTAAAACAGCGGATTTTCTTCGCTCTCGTTGCCGAAAATAAAATAATAAGACTTGTTGTAGAGATTATCCTGGGAATCGATAGCAAATTTTCCTGGTGAATCCATATCCATTTTATAGGAATTCAGATAATTTCCTTCGGGTGTAAAGACCTGAAAACGACGGTTCTGAACATCAGAAACAACCAGGTTGCCGTTAGAGTGAAAATCAAGCTGAAAGGGTTCCCTGAACTCACCGGGACCTTCGCCTTCACTACCGATAAGATGAGAAAATGTACCGTCAGATGTAAAAACCTTGATGTTGTGATCCAATCTATCAACTAAGTAAATGGTCCCATTATTATCTTCCTTGATATCGGAAATTTCAGCAAAAAGATAGCCGTCATCTTCGTTTTCTCCAATGATCAGTTCGGGTTCCAGATACTTTTCTTTCATTTCAATTCTGGGATTATAAACAAAAGTAATTCCATTCTTAACTTCGATCCGGGCTTTTTCTTCCGGAGTCGAACAACCCAGTTGCAGCAGCAATCCGATCAACAATCCAATTAGAAATTTCATCTTTACTCCTTTTTTATTTCATAATCTCATTCTCAGTCATTGCGTACATTCTTAAACTTAATTATTAAATAAATATTCTTTTAAAAATACTCATTATTGAGGTATTATATATTTATACAAAATCCCTGCCAGGGAATCAATAGCATATATGTAATTTTTCTCCAGCAGAAGTCCTTCAAGAAAATAGGATTTATTCCCCGGCATGATAAAGGTCTCTACAATCGAACTATCAAGACGATAATGGATTAATTCCGTTCTTCTCGTCTGACTTTCTGATCCCTCACTAAAATTCGTGACTGGAAGTAAGAATCCTCTCTTATATGACAATGGTTTCCCAAGTTGTTGATTGGAGAAACCTCGATCAGGAATATTAAATACTGTGTTTAAGATTCCATTTTCCTGATTAATTAATAGAATCCGCGGATTAAAAATAAAAGAAATAACGAAGTTATTTTCCAGCACCCCGAAAGTGTAGAAATTTTCCTCAATGGATTTCAATCCGTGTTCTTGTAACCAATCGGATAAGGAAAATAACAATCGCAAAGTATCTGGCTCGATTTTATAGATCCCCGTCTCGGGCAGGAGAGAGATGATATCAGCATAAATATCTGTTTTATCTTGAGAAATAGTCCATAGACCGAATTCGGGAACCGATCTGGCAAAAACCCCTGACCTTTCGAAATACTGAAGACGGTAATTCCCGGTATCAAGAATGATCAGACTATCCGTATCGGTAATTCCAATGCTCTGAGGACTCATTAATTCTCCGGGACCTTTCCCCTTTTCCCCGATCGTTCTTTTATATTCAAAAGTGTGCTCATCGAAAACAAAGACTTGGGAAGCCCCATTATCAACTACAAATAATTCTTCATCTGACGCCTTCAGCTCAAAAGGGAAGACAAAAGCATAATCATCACTTTCCTGCCATCCCAGAGAATCGATTATTATTAATTCCTTCTCAGGATATCCGGGCTTTGTACATCCTGGAAACAGAAGCAGTGAAAAGGAAATTATAATAAATAAATATAACGGAAGTTTAAACTGTTTTATAATTTTATTCATGATCAGCTCAAATATCCTTCTCAAACAACGTATATAATACTGGAATCAGGATCAGGGTCAAAAAAGTGGCGGAAAGCATACCTCCAATAACTGCTATTGCCATGGCTGATTGCAGTTCTGCTCCGCTTCCGATCCCGATCGCCAGGGGCATAAGCCCCAAAACGGTTGTAAGGGTCGTCATTAAAATGGGGCGCAACCGGGTCATTGCAGCAGTTCTGACAGCTTCGAGAACACTTGCCCCTTGCTTTCTCAACTGATTGGTATAATCAACAAGAAGGATGGCATCGTTGACTATGATCCCGGAAAGAACAATCATCCCTATGGTGGACATTACACTGATGGTAGTTCCGCTAAACAGAAGAGCCAGGGTTACACCGATAACTCCCATGGGAGCAACAAACATGATGATAAATGGTAGTTTAAGGGATTCAAATTGAGATGCCAGGATCATATAAACAAGAATAATGGCAAACAGCAGAGCATAGATCAATGATCGCAGCGAACTGGCAATTTCCCTGTTGACTCCGGCTATTTCCTCATGGATCTCGGGATCATTTAACGGAACTCTGTCGATTATCTTCTCCAGCTCGCGAACTGCTTTCTTCAGTGTACTTCCATACAAGGTGGAAACGGAAAAGAATCTCTGTTGATCCTTACGTTTTATCTCACCGAAATTCTCGTTGTATTCTGCATCCAAAAGCAATCGAAGGGGGATGGAACCGTTTTCAGTAACAAACTGCTGATCCAGTAATTGAAGTAGATTGAATTCCATGTCCGTTTTTACAACTATATCGATTTTATTATCAAATTCCCGAAATTCACTGATCTTTTCACCGCTGATATTGGCTCTGATGAAACTCGATAATCTATCTACAGAAATATTATAGAGGGATAGAGCATCCCTGTTCAGTTTTACACTGATCTGAGGATTTTCAGTATCAAAATCACTGCGTATATTGTAGAAAATATCATTTGCCGAAATTTCCTCGCGGATAACCCGGGCATAGTTTTTCATTTTGTTGAGATCGTTGCCCTTGATAATTACCGACAGACCAGGCTCTTCAAACTCCAGCAGAGAAACCAGGATATTATCGCTTTTCTTGAAAGAAAAAGCCAGGGCATAATCAGCTAACATCTCCCGGTAATCCTCCATCACCTTGTTAGTTTTATATTTAGGATATACACTTACTTTGATCTCCGCCAGATTCCTGCTGACAGCTTCTTCTAAGTAGTAAGCAAGTTTATCCTCATAGGATTTACCCACTGAGGTAAAGATGCTTTTTATCCTTTTATCTTTCTGCATTTCCTTTTCGATCAACTTAACAGTTTCATCGGTATTATCCAGTGTTGTGCCAGGCTCTAGTCTTAAATAAATAGTGAATTGCGATTGATCTATATCGGGAAAGAATTCTTTGTCTAACCCGTTCAGGATCACCAGACTAATGATAAATACTGCCAAAAAGAGCAATAATGTCCTGGCACGGTTATTCAAAGCCTGGTTAAGAAGATTTTGATATCTTACTGAAAATCTATCTAACAGGGATTGGAACCTGGTTGATAAAAACTTCAATAAACTTCTCAGTTTCCTGATCAGCCCGGACAATATTCTAAAA
>JAUVIJ010000117.1 GCA_030592835.1 Candidatus Cloacimonadota bacterium
AACGCCCGATATGGTGGTTGGCTCTACCGGAAACTTTGCCGATTCCTACACCCGGTCCAGGAGTTCCGAGACCATTTGTTAAGCCTCCCCCCAATATTGAACACGACTTGATAACAACTTTTCCGATACTTAATCCTGCTGGTTGCAGCGGAGTTGAATAGAGAAGTAGCAGAGCTACAACCAGGGCAAAGATAGCTGAAGTCTGTGTAAGTGCCTGTCCTATAAGCATATTACCCATAATGGCTTTATCATGTTTCGGCATTCTTCCAATTGCTTTACAAGCTTGACCTCCAACATATCCTGAACCAAAAACGGGTCCAATAGAACCAACACCGGCAGCAATGCCGGCAGAAAGCATGGCAGCAAACCTGAACCAGCCGCCCTCTACTACATCCAGCTTTCCGAATAACAGTAATAATGAAATTACAAGGGCAAAAATACCACCTGTTTCTGTAATAGCTTGTCCGATAAACATATTACGAAAAACCTGATCTCCGGCTTTTGGTTGTCGCATCATGGCGAAAGAAGCTTTACCAGCAATATAACCAACGCCAACTCCAGATGTTATTGATGTTATGCTGACACTGATACCCGCACCTAAATAAGCTGCAATCTGGATTATTTCTCTTGTAATTTCCATTACTGCTACTCCACGATCTCAACGCTAATATAAGTCAGAGCGAGCATAGTAAAAACAAAAGCCTGGATTGTACCGACAAAAATACCGAAAAACAGATTTAGTCCTATTGGAAGAAGAACAAAATTCACCAGCGATGAAACAACCAGCATGATGATCGCTCCACCCAGGATATTACCGAATAAACGGAAGGAGATGGAAAGCACTCGGGAGAACTCACCGATGATATTTAACGGTGCCAGAAAAACTAAAGGTTCACCGAAAGCTTTCAGCCAATTCCGGAAACCTTTGACCTTTATTGAAACAACATGTACAAGAGTAACAGCCATTATTCCAAGTCCCAGAGGCACATTAAGATTCCTGGTCGGTTCCATGAATCCAGGAATAGGTATGAGTCCGATCATATTACAGGTCCAGATGAAAATAAAAAGGGTAAGTACATAGGGTGTGAAATTGACTCTCTCTTTACCCAGTGTTTCCTTCAAGAAATCTTCAAAGAAAGTATAAATCAATTCAAATAGTATTTGTGGTTTGGAGGGACGTTTATATAGGTTTCTTCTAACCAGTAATGCTATTAATAACAGAGTCAGATCGACAAACAGTAACATTCTTAAAAGCTGAAAGGCGCTCAGAGCATGTGCTTTACCAAAAGTTTCTTTAAAAAAACTGTATAAACTTTCGCTACGGTATATTTCCGGATGTTCACCTTTTTCAATTAAATGTCTATCAGGTTGGAACTCCTCGGTGATCTTATCCTGAAGATTATAAACACTTTCTACATTCCTGATGATAAATTTACCATCATCGAAACCGATCTGTAGCTTCCTGGTCAACATCCCCGAAATAGCCAGTATGATTATTTCAATAACAAAAAAGATCAGGAATATTTTTTTCAGGAATCCTTTCTTCTTCTCTTTTTTATCCGGCATCCTTTCCTCGGAAGATTCTGCTATTACGGATCGCTTCTATGATCTGATTGAGATAGATTGCAAAATTGCCAGCCAGTAAGCCCAGACCGAAAAAAATAATATCCGGCTTAATAAGCAAAACTATAAGAACAGAATATACAAGCAGAAACAAAAACCTGAAATAATATCCTTTGACTGCTCGCAATCTTGATTTATTAATATTAAAATCAATACTGTTCCTGACATCGTGGGCTAACCAGATAATGCGGATCAAACTGGCGATAGAACCCAAAATCCATCCCAGAGAATGATCAAAAAACAACGGCAATGTCAAAAATGCAGGTATGTTTGTCAAGCAAATAATAATCACTATTTTCTTGATATAAACACGGTTATTCATAATATTTTTAATTGTTAAAATTCCACATAGTTTAATATTTCAGAAATTTTTTCAGGTGTCTGTAAGCAACAAGAAAACCAGAAATTATACCTAAAATAATTCCTGGCAACAGTAAAAGACCACCAGTATTGAACAGTCTGTCTAAATAAAGGAAGATGAAAAAAAATATCAGTAAGCTGATGATAGCTAAAAATCCAAGTTGTCCGATTAATTGAAGATATTTCAGGATTTCCTTATTTTTTGTTATTTGTGGTTTTTTCAGCATTTTTCGGGTAGTAAACTGTTTGTTTACTGGTATTTGAAGAGCTCATCTTACTGGTTCCGTTGAATACTGCCCCGGCAGTGATCTTGACTACTTTGGCAGTAATATCGCCGGTAAGAATAGCGGTTTTGTCCAATTCGAGAGCTTCTTTCACACTTATGTTTCCCTCGACTTTGCCTGCAATCAGGCATTCATAGGCGTTAATCGATGCTTTTGCTACTCCTGTCTGACCAATGGTCACAAATCCGTTGGATTCTAATTCGCCTTCGATTTCACCATCAATTCTGACGCCACCATCTACTTTCAGATTTCCGGTGATTTTTGATCCTTTCCCAATAATTGTGGATAGTTCGACACTTCGATTTCTGGTCATAATAACCTCACTTATTTATTAAAAATATTCAAGAACTTTTCAGGATCCAAGTTTTCTTTGTCTTTCAGGATTTCAAAATGAAGATGGGGAGCAGTGCTGTTTCCCGTATCACCAACCAGTGCGATTACGGTTCCCTTTTTGATCAGATCATTGGAGTGGATGAGAACTTTAGCCAGATGAGTATACCTGGTTGTATAACCATTCAAATGATCTATTTCAATCATGATCCCAAAATATTTATCTTCGCCGATATAGTTGATCACACCCGCTCCGGCAGCAAGAACTTCAGTTCCGAGAGGTGCAGCAAAATCGAGCCCTTTATGCTGTGCGGAAAAGGTCTGACTTATATAATATTGTCCTCCAACAGGAAGTTTATTGGGGATGAACCATTCTTTTCTTTCCAGTTGCTGGAGATCGACCTTAATATCCTGAGTATCAGCGATCAGGCTTTCATTTACCTCATCGAGCTGGCTCAGATAATCATCAAGAAGTCTTTTTAATTTTTCCTCTTTACTAATTTCATAATTGTACTTTTTAAATTCTTGTAATCGAGAGTTTATTTTCTCTATGTAATTAGTTGAAGCCAGGATTTCCTGATCCTGTTTTTTAATTTTGATCAGTAATTCCCTATTTTGGAAAGACAGATATAGTAATATTATCAATAGTATCAGAAATACAGGGATCAAATATGTTTTTTTCATTTTTCCAGTTCTTTGATAAGTTTGTTAAAATCCTTCTGAGAATTAAAATAGAAACAAACACGACCTTTATGATTTCTTTCCGAAATTCTGATTCTGGTCTTGAATCGATCCATCAGTTTGTATTCTAATTCTGAATAATATTCTCTTTCCTGTCCGGTGGCTTTTGGCTGCGGCATTTTTCCAGTTTTATTAATTTTCCGGGCTGTAACCTCGGCTTTTCGTACGGAATATCTTTCGGTCTCGATCAATTCCGCGAAACTTTCCTGGAGATCTTCATCCACCTGTAGAATAGCCCGGGCATGCCCGGGATAAATTTTACTTTCCAGTAACAGAAGCTGAATATTTTCATTGAGTTTCAGTAAACGGATGAAATTTGAAATTGTTGCTCTATCTTTTCCGACAATTTCTGAAATTTGGATGTGAGTAAGGTTGAATTCGTCGTGTAATTGCTGATAAGCTTTGGCCTCTTCGACTGCATTAAGGTCTTCTCTTTGTACATTCTCGATGATTGCATATTGCAATTGTTCCTGAGAAGATACTGACCGGATTATCACTGAAATTTCCTCGAATTCAGCTAGTTTTGCGGCTTCGAAACGACGTTCTCCTGCGATTATCTCGTAAAGATCTTCTTTTCTTTTGGTTACGATTATCGGTTGGATAATACCATTTTTCTTCAAGGAATTGGCCAATTCCTGCAATTTTTCCTGGTTAAATGCCTTGCGTGGTTGAAATCTGTTGGGAATTATATATTTCAACTTCACAGTTGTCAAACCTGTTGAGCGATCAATAGATTCAGGACCTGTCTTAATCAAGGCATCTAATCCTCTGCCTAATCTTGTCATCTTTCTATCACTTCCTTTGCAAAATCAAAATAATTTTTTGATCCTACGGATTTTATATCATAATGAAAGATCGATTTTCCGAAACTGGGTGATTCTGTTACCTTCACATTACGATGGATGATTGTTTCAAAAACTTTTTCCGGGAAATAGCGGCGTACTTCTTTAGCAACCTGTTGGGCCAGATTAAGACGCTTATCGAACATAGTAAGCAAGACTCCCATGATATTAAGGTCAGGGTTAAGGTTCTTTTTAATCAGCCGGATAGTGGTTAATAATTGGCTTACTCCCTCAAGAGCGTAATATTCACATTGGATAGGGATGATGACATCTGTACTGGCAGTAAGAGCGTTAACAGTTAACAATCCCAGGGATGGAGGGCTGTCGACCAGAATGTATTCATAATCGTTGCTGATGGGATCCAGTGTTAATTTTAGGCGATGCTCCCGGGAATATTCCTTTACCAGTTCGATCTCGGCTCCGCTCAACTCCATATTCGCTGCTACTATGGACAAATTATCGAGGATCTTGGATGGTTTAATAACTTCCTGAATTGGAATTTCTCCAATTAGAGCTTCATATACATTGGGGTTTTCGTTATCCGCACCAACTCCACTCGAAGCATTTCCCTGCGGATCGAAATCAACTAAAAGTGTTTTCTTCTCGAAAATAGCCAGCGCCGAAGCAAGATTTATGGCTGTAGTTGTCTTACCGACACCGCCTTTCTGGTTTACAATAGTAATAATTCTACTCATCAATTTTTCCGTTTTTTTATTATTATAATATTTCTTTTACCGATCTGAGGATGACTGACATCAAACTTGTCATAGTCATCTACAAAATCAAGATCATCTATTTTTGGACCTTTATAGAGAATAATGATACCATTATCCGATAATAATCCCAACATTTTTCCATAATATCTCGGTGTGAATTTTACTGATCGCGAAATTATAAAATCGAAGTATCCACTCCACCCTATATCTACTTCTTCAAGGCGTGAAACAATCGTGAAACACTTTTTTAAGTCAAGTTTTTTGATTATATTTTTTAAAACCTCAATTTTCTTTAAACGTGAATCCAGAAAATAAAAAGATACTTTCGGGAATATCAGTTTTAGAGGAATTCCGGGCAATCCTCCTCCGGTTCCAAAATCCAATACCCGTTTGTTTTCGAATTCGAAGAGGTGAAAAGGAAGGATAGAATCAAGGAAATGCAGCGTCCAGTAATCTTTGGATGAGGTTTTCCGGGAGATCAGATTCACATTCTGATTAGCAGTAATCAGCAGTTGTTGATAAAGCTCGAATTTCTTTATTATTTCAGGATAATTTTCCGAAAAATTTGCAGCCAGGAATTTACTAAAAACTTCTTTCATATTTCCTTTTAAAGCATAGTGGACAGCAAGTGTCAAGTAACAATTTTAAATTCCTTTTCACGAAATATTTGACAATATCACACTCAAATCCACTAATGATAAAAAATTTATGAAAACGTTGGAAATATTAATATCAGGCAGAGTACAGGGAGTTGGATACCGATTTTTCGCTGTCAGGGCTGCTAATGTACTTGAAATAAAAGGAACGGCAAAAAACCTTTCGGATAATCGCGTAAAAGTTATAGCCAGTGGAACAGAAGAAGCTCTTAACAGGTTTCTGATTAAATTGAAGGAGGGTCCGAGTCTGGCTTATGTATCGGATTTAACAGTTAATGAACTGCCGGTTATTATAGGATATGAAGATTTCCGGATTGAATATTAAACCTTACTTGATCCTGATTCTGATCACAGTTATTCTACCAGCTTGTATAATTACCAGTTACCCTGTTTATTATACACCCAGCAGATCGTTTCATATTGTCAGGGCAGGAGAGACCTTAACCGGGATCAGCAAACAATGCAATATATCATTAGATGAGCTGAGATTATATAACAATATGGTTTCGGATGTGATTTTCCCTGGACAGAAATTGTATCTAATGCCTAGACCAATACGCAAAACCGAATTTATTACTGTCAGAGAAATACCGGAAAAAGGTTACCATATTACCCGGAAAGGAGAAACGATACATCGACTTGCTAAAATGTATGATCTCAACATAATCGATCTGGTAGAAATCAACGATTTAACCTCTCTGAAATTAGATCCAGGGACGAAAATTTATTTAAGAATAATAAAGAAAACTGAAAAGTCTGATGTAACGACTACCTCAAAAAACGTTTCTAAAAAGATAGAAAAAGAGAAAGCGCAGTTTAAAGCGAAAGAATTACAGAATAGAGATGATATAATCTTGCCGATAAAAGGTAAGGTTACATCTGAATTCGGTTTGAGGGACGGAAAACCTCATAAAGGAATAGATATTGCCGCTGCTTTAGGCAGCC
>JAUVIJ010000159.1 GCA_030592835.1 Candidatus Cloacimonadota bacterium
CGCCGATTGTTTACATTATTTTCTGGTCTATTTTCAGTATTTATTTATTATACTTTGTGCTGACGATTATATTCCGACTTGCCAAAGCAAGAAAGAACTATTCTGAGCTTTATGTAATAATAATAGCAATTCTGGCGATCCCAATTGTGCTTTCTGCACTTCTTTCTTATACTAATAGAAGTTATGATCCCATCAATACATCAGATTTTTACAACACGATCCTGCTGATGATCGGATCCATTCTGGTCTTACGGAGCATAATTTCTTATGAATCTTTTGTAGAGAACATAGAATCTTTTTTCATATTCTCAGGTTTCATACTCTTTTTCGGATTACATATAATCGCCAGCAATGCTTTATCCCTAGATATTATCAGAAATTTTAATTTTGCCAGATATGCTACATTTATCAGTTTAATTTACTGGTTTGGGAGTGTTTTCTTTATATGGAAAGTCAGGTTGAAACATTCGTAATTGTATCATCAGTTTTTCTGGTCTTCTTTATTCTCAGTACAGTTTATCTTGTTATTAAACTGAAACTGAATGACCAAAAACTCAAAAAATCAGAAGAAAAACTAAGAGTTCTCAATCTGGACCTGGAAGGTAAAGTTGAGAAACAGTCTCAAGAACTCTTTAAAACAGAATCTCAGTATGAAGCCCTTTATGAACTGCACCGGGAAGTCCTGGAAAACTCACCTGCAGGTATAATCAAGCTTGATGAGAATATGTCAATCGAATATGCAAATCCTGAAATGCATACGATTCTCGGTAATTCTGCCGAAAGATATACCAGTATTACCGAGATGAAGATCACCGATATCAGCCTATTTTTACATCCCGGGATAGATAAATTTTATGCCGAACTAAAAAAAGGTTTTGAGATCTCCAAAGAATTGAACTTCACAGCCAAGAACAAACGTCAAATAAGTATGATACTGACGGGGGTTCCCATACAGGTCAATAATCAATTTACCGGAGCTGTACTTTTAATTAACGATATAACCGAATTGAAAACAGCTCAGGAAAAAATCAAGACTTCTCTTCTGGAGAAAGAGTACCTCCTGAAAGAGATCAATCATCGGGTCAAAAACAACATGCAGATAATTTCCAGCATGTTAAAACTTCAACTTAATTATATCAAAGACCCTGATGCCCACAGATTATCCAAGAACAGTCATGATCGTGTGAAAACAATGGCACTGGTTCATGAGAACTTATATAAATCGGAAGATTTGACCAAGATAGATTTCGGTGATTATATAAGAAGTCTGGCTATTTATTTATTTGCAACCTATAATATCAGTCATGCGAACATTAATCTGGAGATAGACATTAAGAATGTTTATCTAGACATAAATACTGCCATCCCCTGCGGTTTGATTGTTAACGAACTCGTTTCCAATGCCCTGAAACACGCTTTTCCGGAAGGCAGAAAGGGCAAGATTCAGATTGCTTTGAACACCAAAGATAATCTGACCCAACTCATTGTCAGCGATGATGGTATTGGATTCCCAGAACAATTCAATATAAGAAATTCCAAGACTCTTGGTCTACAACTTTTAAACACACTGGTTGATCAACTCCACGGAACCCTAGATTTTTCACCACAGGATAAAACAGTGTTCACCATTTCTTTCAAAAGCATTGATTTGAACTCAAACTCGGATGCCAAAAAGAAAAAAGAGAAAAACCCTTGATGAATTAATGACTTTCCCACAAGTAATTGTATTTCTTTTTCTTTTATTATATATTTCCACTACTCAGGCTCTTGCAGTACCTTATTCACAAAATGAGGTATTGGAAGAGATAAACCTGATCCGGGATTTTATCAGGGTAGAACCCTTTGATTCGTTATCCCTTCAATTGGAAACAAACTTCTGGATCTGGCATGATCAGGATAATCTATATTTAAAAATCAAATCTGATCAGGGACATTCTTTGCAACCAGGTCGATACACTGCTGATGATGTCTGGCCTCAGTCTGATTTTATCAGGATACAGATCATTACTGATGTGAAGAATTATTATTCTTACTGTTATTATTTTTTCCCTCTGGGAAACAAGTATGACGGCGTTAGAGATTCCCGGTTTAAAATTGATAAGAATTGGGACAGTTCCTACAGTTATAAAAGTGAGTTTATTAACGGTGACTGGGTCGTTTCAGCTTCCATCCCTTTCAAAGATCTTAGATTTTTCCCTCATCCTCCCTATAATTGGAAAATAATTATAACCCGCTATTTAAAGGAAACAAATGAGCACTTTTCTTTCCCGGGAGTACATACAAAAATGGGTAATGATTATTTTCGTAAAGCTGCAGATCTGATAATTAATCGGGAAATACGGAAAAGCCAAAGTTTTTTTGTCAGACCATATATTATTGGGAGCTACGATAGTTCCCGAGACAATTGGGAATTCGATGAAAATAATATGGGTATAGATTTCTCTTATTATCCAGATTTTTCCTCTAAGTTCAATATTAGCATCAATCCAGATTTTACGGATGTTCCCATCGATGATGAAATTGATATTTATAATTTGAAATATACTCCTGCTTACGCAGAGAACCGATTTTTCTTCATCGAAGATTTCAACGCTTTCGGATTGGATTATGATACTTTTTATTCCAGGCACATCAAGCAACCTCTCTATGCGCTCAAGATTACAAGAAACACACCGGAACTATCATGGGGATTACTTTCTATTAAGGATAAAAACCTCGATTCAGGTCAGGATTATTTTAACATAATTTCTGTGAATCCGACCGGAAAATATTATCGTCTTAATTTTTCCCTGCTTTCGAGAGCAAATGAAGATTATCATAATGAAGTCCTGCAAATAGCTCCAAGAATGGAATTTTCTGAGAATAAATTTATCTGGGTGAACCTGAAATCTTCATATCGTGATCATATCGATGAAAAAATAGCGGGTTATCATTTTGCTACAGGTTTCGAAATGTATAAAAGTAATTTTTTACTGACAATGAAAGCCGAGCAGATGAGTGAAGATTTTTCTCTTGATATGGGCAAAATCTTTGAAGATGATTTCTTTGGCTGGCAGATCTACACTGAAACGAACCGTGATATAAACAGGCAGTTGCTGAGAACTATTGATTTCAGCATCTGGATCAGTGAAGAACTGAATAATAAAAAACATGATCTTCTGGAAAGATTTCTCATAAGCGAATTGGTGTTTGAGTTCAATTTTAACCTGGAATTAACAATCGATGCAAAATTTGTCAGGGAACAATACTCCAGGAAATACTTCAATAAGAATCGGGTCGGGATCATTTTCAACTGGGATAAGTACAATTGGTTCAACATTATAGCCGGGTATTTCAAGCTTGATGCCCTCATCTATGATCCGGGTTTAATCAAGAAAGCTGATTATTTCCAGGTTGGATTAAAAGGAGACCTGGGAAAACACCTGGCTTTTTCGATATTAGCAGATAACCTCCAATATAGAGACCTGAAACCGGACTATAACATGGATGATAATTACTGGATCATTAATTCCGACCTTTCTCTAAATCTATCCAATCAGATTAATTGTACTGCTGGATTAAGATACAATAACTACAATTGGTATAAATACACGGAACATGTCGGTTATTTCCTGAATTTTCGCTGGGAGTACTGGCGAGATTGCAATCTGTTTATCGGTTATAAATATTCTGCTGACGAAATTAATACTGATTACAATACTAATTATGAGATTTTTTATCTGAAAATAGTTCATACTCTGTAAATACCGCCATCTTATAAAAAATCACTTATTCCCCGAAAAATCAAAAAATATATAATATAACAACTTTAAAAAAGAATTCAACGGTTCTGAAATTTGGTTCTTTTTCAGAATAAGTGGGTAAGATGAATATTCAGTGTTTCTTCCATTTGAAATTTGGACTCAAAATATAATACAGGAGTGTTATTCCTAATATCATTTTTCTCTGATAATTTCCCTAAAAAGTAAATATGTAATTGAATAGGGAAATTTGAGGAGAAAAGCATTATAAACTATTTTATTAACACATAACGATTGTCTATATTTTGTTGTTTGTTTCTTCAAAAAAGATTTTTTCAAAGTTATCAAATGGACAAATTATGCAAGTCTGTATTGAATATTCGATTTCACCAAAAAAATATAATTCCACTCATTCTGAAAAAGAACCTGAAATTTTTTTCGGGGGATGCAAGTATAAAAAATCAATTGACACTCAATTCACATTAAAAAAAAGTCCTTCAAAATTATCCCAAGTTTTTTTGAAAGGAGCTGAACATATTATGCTTAAAAACAAAAAAACAATCGACGAGATTATTAATAACTACATCGGTAAAAAAGGTGCATTAATTCCACTCTTACAGGAAATACAAAAGGTTGAGAAATACCTGTCTCCCGAAACCATGAAATATGTTTCCGAAAAAACCGGGATCAAACTGGCTGAAATTTATGGTGTAGTAACATTTTATACAATGTTTCGTCTGAAACCACAAGGTGATCATGTGATCAGGGTTTGTAAGGGTACAGCCTGCCACGTATCAGATGCTGATACCATATTAACTTCCGTGAAATCAGAGTTGAACCTTCAAGGTGAGAATGATACTACTGAAGACGGAAAGTTTACAATTATGGTAGTAGCCTGTCTGGGGTGTTGCAGTCTGGCACCTGTCATCATGATAGATGATAATACCTATGGAAAATTAACATCCGATTCCATTAAAAAAATCTTAAAAACATATAACTAAAGGGGGATTATCTTGGATCTTACCATTAAAG
>JAUVIJ010000008.1 GCA_030592835.1 Candidatus Cloacimonadota bacterium
CAGAATTACCCCAATCCCTTCAATCCTATAACGACTATTGAATACAGTCTTATTGAGAGTGGAAATATGGACCTGACAGTATATAATATAAAAGGTCAGAAGATAAAAACACTTCATCAAGGATTCAAACAGGCAGGTGATTATAACGTGGTCTGGAATGGGACGGATACAAATAACATTAAAGTATCCAGCGGGATCTACTACTATCGATTAAGGACGAAAGAGGGTACTGATACCAGGAAAATGGTATTAATGAAATAATAGCAGAAATTATCTGGAATCGTTCTTAAAAAACTGGACAAGTTTTAAGGAAAATGGTGAATAAGAAAAATGAAATATACTAAAGGACAGAAAATTTCATATTTTTATAGCTTGGAAAAGGAGTAAATAAAGAGGAACGGAAAAAAATAAAACTTGGCGATTAGCTAAAATCGGGTTGATCGCCTTATTTGGAGGGAGACAACGTGAGAGAAATATCGGTATTATTTTTATTTTTATTTATTGTTGCATGTCTGGTAGCCGATGATGCCATGCAGCCCGTAAGGGAAGCAAAAGACATTGATTTTTCCCTATTTGAAGATTTTTCTGGCTCGGGTAATAGAACAGCACCAACGGTCAGTTTTGAACAGGCTCCTGTTGAGATTACACTCTCCTGGTGGGATTACATGATTGGCAGTAACAACAATCTACCAATCAGAAATCAACCGGAAACGGCAGCGCCTTATGGATATACGGCTGACGGTAAATATGCCGTATTCATGTATATGAATAATGCTGCTTCTCTCAGACGGGTATATTATACCTATTTTGATGCAGATGGCAACTTCTCAACTCCAGCGGCGATTAGTCCTAACAGTGTTTATGAAGGATATCCCGGTATCGGGATCGATCCTGTTACAGCTAATCCCTTTGTAGCCTGGCATAGCAGAGTCGAACCCGATGAAACCTACGACTGTTCTATGAGTTATGATCTGTTCAATGTTGTTGGAGGTCCTGGTCTGTGGAGTCAACCCTTCATTGTTATTGATAATCCCGAGGTAGGTTTTCCCCTTACAGGGAATGATAATGATGCATTCCTATGGCCTCAAGTCTGGGTTGGACCTTCACCAATTGACGGTAAGAGAAGAATTCATATTTATGGAAATAATGCTGCCGGTTATAACGGACAAGCGTCCCATTATAATTGTATTTACGGTTATGCTGACTTCCAGTACGATGAGGTTAATTTCGACATGTCTTTGACAGATTGGACATATCAGACCTTTGAACTTTTCGATTACTGGCAATATAATAATGGGAAAAGATCAATTAAGGATATGGCAGTTTCTGATGACGGTCAGGTTGCCTTTATCGGACATGCCGAAGACGAATTTTTCCTTTATCATAGTATAGATTACGGTGAAACCTTCGAGCTTCATCTTGTAGATTCCATCTGGCCTGTGTTTAATCCTCAGAACCAGGATGGTACCTACTATTTCACCAATGATGACGGTTCACCTTCTGAGATGTTCATCGGACCCAATGGAGACGGAAGTCATTTTAACGTACTTTTCAGTGATGATAATACCAGAATAATATATATGACGGCTTTTGGTCTGAACAGCATGGAAAATCTTGAAACCGGTTACTATCTTCCTGCTTTCTTTGAACCGAAAATCGTTTGTTATGATATTCTTACTGAAGAATTCAGTTTTATCGATCTTCAGGTTACCGGTGTTGATCCTTATGATAATCAGCCGATGATCCCTTATGATTTGGATGAAGATGGAGAAGTTGATTTCTGGGATGAAGAGGGATTAGTTGAATTCGCCATGTGTTGGCCCTCGCATTACTTTGCTGGTGGTTACCAGGATGGGTCTTTTCATGAAAGTTGCTTCAAGATAACCAAGAATGAGGAACAGGGTTGGATAGCTGCTTTCTTCATGGATGGACGCTACTTGATGGAAGCATATTTCGAAAATCCGGAATATCTGGGCTGGGAAGAAAAAGCTCAGATCGCGGTTTCAATTTCTGTTGATGATGGCGAAACCTGGTCTGAACCGGCTTATCTGAATGCCAAAGCAGATGATGAAAACTATTTTGAAGAGCTGGATGGTATGCTACCCTGTTATATCTATCCTGCCGATGAGATCGAATATGTCGAGCCAGGCCTTGGAAAAATCCCGATAATGTTCTTCGACGATAACAGTTATGGCTCTTTCGTTTCTGGTCAACACGGGCAGAATAATGGTGGATATGTGATGTATGCTGAACTTTTAGTCGAGTTCAGCAGCTCAACCGATGATAATATTCTTAATCCTCCCATGATCAGCCTCGAGCAAAATTATCCCAATCCCTTCAATCCGATAACGACTATTGAATACAATCTTATTGAAAGTGGAAATGTAGACCTGACTATATATAACATAAAAGGTCAGAAGATAAAAACACTTCATCAAGGATTCAAACAGGCAGGTGATCATAACGTAGTTTGGAATGGGACCGATACAAATAACCGCAAAGTATCCAGCGGAATCTACTACTATAGATTAAGGACGAAAGAGGATACTGATACCAGAAAAATGGTATTGATGAAATAGTGCCAAAATTTAACGGAAGCTCTTCTAAAAAAATGGTAAATTTTCAAGGAAAATATCGAATACAAAAGATAGATAGAAAAATTCCATATTATTGTAATCTGGAAAGGAAATAAATTATGAGGAACAGAAAATAAGGAAACTGGCGGTTGACAGTGTTCTGGTTGATTGCCTTATTTAGGGAGGACACATGAGAAAAGTATCAATATTGTTTTTGTTTTTGTTCATTATCGCAAGTTTGGTTGCCGATGATGCCATGCAGCCGGTCAGGGAAGCAAAAGACCTAGAATTTTCCCGATTTGAAGGCTATTCTAGTTCCGGTAATAGAACAGCACCAACGGTCAGTTTTGACCTGGCTCCGGTAGAGATCACACTTTCCTGGCAGGATTACATGATCGGTAGTTACAACAATCTGCCGATTAGAAATCAACCTGAAACTTCTGATCCTTACGGATATCCGGCTGATGGTAAATATGCTGTATTTATGTACATGAACAATGCCGCCTCACTACGCCGGGTATATTATTCCTATTTTGACGCGGACGGTAATTTCTCAACTCCGGCAGCGATCAGTCCTAACAGTATTCGGGAAGGTTATCCCGGTATCGGGATCGACCCTGTAACAGCCAATCCTTTTGTAGCCTGGCACAACATCGTCGAAACCGATGGAACCTACGATGTTTCCATGAGCTATGATATGTTCAATGTTGTCGGTGGTCCGGGTCTGTGGAAACAACCCTTTATAGTTATTGATAATCCCGAGGTAAGTATTCCTCTTACAGGGCATGATACAGATGAATTCATCTGGCCCCAGGTTTGGGTTGGACCTTCACCCCTGGAAGGATACCGAAGAGTTCATATTTATGGTAACAACTTCACCAGCAATGCCAGCGGATCGGCTATGTATAATTGTATTTATGGTTATTCCGATTTTCAGTATGATGATGCCAATTTTGATATGATCATGACAGACTGGACCTTTCAAACCTTTGAACTTTTCGATACATGGCATTATGATGATGTTAAAAGAGCAATCAAGGATATGACGGTTTCCGATGACGGACAAGTTGCCTTTATCGGACATGCTGAAGACGAATTTTTCCTCTATCATAGTGTAGATTACGGTGAAACCTTCGAGCTTCATCTTGCAGATTCCATCTGGCCCGTATTCAATCCTCAGAACCAGGATGGAACCTACTTTTTCACTAATGATGATGGTTCACCTTCGGAAATGTTCATCGGACCCAATGGAGACGGAGGACATTATAACGTTCTTTTCAGTGATGATAATACCAGAATTGTCTATATGACGGCTTTCGGTTTGAATAACATGGAAAATCTTGAAACCGGTTATTATCTGCCTGCTTTTTTTGAACCTAAAATTGTTTATTATGATATTCTAACAGAAGAATTCAGTTTTGTCGATCTTCAGGTTACAGGTGTTAATCCTGATGATGATCAACCGATGATACCTTATGATCTGGATGAAGACGGCGAAGTCGATTCCTGGGATGAAGAGGGATATGTTGAATTCGTCATGTGCTGGCCCACGCATTTCTATGCCGGGGGTTACCAGGAAGGTTCATTTCATGAAAGTTGCTTCAAGATGACCAAGAATGATGAACAGGGCTGGATGGCCGTTTTCTTCATGGATGGACGCTACCTGATGGAATCCTATTTCGAAAATCCAGAATACCTGGATTGGGTAGAAACAGCTCAAATAGCGGTTTCCATTTCTATTGATAATGGCGAAACCTGGTCTGAACCGGCTTATCTGAATGCCAAAGCAGATGATGAAAACTATTTTGAAGAACTTGAGGGAATGTTACCCTGTTATATATATACTGCCGATGAGATCGAATATGTCGATGATACCCATGGAATAATCCCAATCATGTTCTACGACGATAACAGCTATGGTTCTTTCGCTTCTCCCAACGGGCACGGTCAGAATAACGGCGGATATGTAATGTATACTGAACTTCTGGTCGAGTTTGCATTGAGTTCAAGCGATGAAAACACATTGAATCCTCCTGTGATCAGCCTCGAGCAGAATTACCCTAATCCTTTCAATCCTTCCACTACTATAGATTACAGTGTAATTCAGGCATCTGCCGTTACTCTTGAGATCTTTAATGTAAAAGGCGAAAAGATCAGAACTCTGGTGAATGATCATCAGACAATTGGTGATTACAGCGTAACCTGGAATGGTTTGGATAATAATGAAAAATCAGTTCCCAGCGGTGTTTATTTCTACAAGATCAACACCGACAGCTACAGTTCAGCGAGAAAGATGTTGTTGATAAAATAATATTAACTTAACTGATAGAAAAAAAGAAGCACGATTTTCGTGCTTCTTTTTTTATTAGGATCTAAGGGTTATGTGCATAATAAAAGTGAGAAAAAGGTTATTTAATTCTACTCCTGACTCATATCTACTACCTATCATCTACCCACTATTACTAACATGTCACGATTTTCTACTCACTCAACTAAACCTTACGAAAGACTGACTAATAAAATATGAAGGGAAACTTTCTAAAGGTATCTTTTGCTAATTACAAATCACTTGTCACGATTTACGATTTACGAATTACGAATTACGAATCACTTTCTTATTTCAATCCACTTTTAAAATTGAAGATCCTGGAATTTTTTTCCTGAAGGTTACGTTCATAGTTATCGAAAATACGGTTGAAACTTCGTTGGGATGGTCTCAGATAAGAGAAATCGATCAGAAAACGACTAAACCCATTTTCAAGTAGTTTTTTCCGGTATTGAAACAGACAGACCGGATTTTCCGGCACAACTCTGGTTATCCCATCCCGGGTATACTTCCTGTAGGAAACAGAGATATCTTTCAGTTTTTCAGTATCATCGATTTTTACTGGCATCCGGGAATAGAACAGCTCAGGATAAAAATATAGAGGAACGATACCTTTCCGATCCTTCCCCTTGATCAGATTATCAAAATCATTTTCGAGAGGATATGTATATAGAGAAATCTTTTGTTCTTTTACGAATTGTATAGCAGCATCGTTCAGTAAATAAATATTCTCTGAAGTTGCAATTTTAAGATTTCGAAAGGGTAATAAATTAAGCTGGTAAAGGTGATTAATCATGAAATTAGTAATACCTGTTTGGTGCCAGTGAATGCAGAAATCCCGGTAATATTCCAGCATATTTTCATCGATGAATTTCGGCAATTCAATGATAAACCTGTAACGGTTGCGTTTGAAGAAATCGTTGCGATGATCGAATTCTATCCAGTTCTTTCTGGTAAAATTCAGGATTAAATAGTCGAATCTATCGAGATATAATTTCCGTATCCAGTTTGATGAAGGTATTCTTACATATGTCCGGGAGGTGTCTCCGGTTTTAATTGATCCGATCTTATTGAGGATATTTTCTTTTCTATGGATTGGCATCGTAAGTTTCAGATGTTTTCCCGATTGAGAGAACCTTGTACTGAAACCTTTGGAAGCGATTCCACTCAGGATAACTTTATTACCCTGATCAACTTTGATCTTGTCTGTGATTATTTTTACCAGATCATTGCTTACTGCTGATCTGACATTTATCTGGTTGACCTGCATTTCTTTGATCTTGATAGCCCGTGCTTTTTGCCCGGAGGGGTTCAACACCCTGAGCCTGTCGTTAAATTTCAACGGATGAGATGTCCGAAAAAGAAAACCCTTATCATCGATTTCTTCTACCTTACCTATATCGATTCCTGTGAATGGTATCGTTGCCATGGCTCTGTTTACATTTTCACCCATGAAATAAGTTGTTTTTTCTCTACCCATATCTATTTTAAGCAGTTCTTTTGCTTCCGGTATCCTGTTGGGATCATCCAGGGCAATTCGATAAGCACGTGCAACCTGGTAGACATACTCGGCTGATCTCATCCTGCCTTCAATTTTCAGAGAAGTTATTTGGAGTTTTAAGATCCGGGGGATGTGATCGATCAACTCCAGATCCTTGAGACTAAAGAAAAAACCACTGCCGTGATCGATTTGATATACCCTTCTGCAAGGCTGACGGCATGCTCCTCTATTTGCACTCATTCCTCCGAGGTAACTACTGAAAAGACACATACCCGAGAAAGAATAACACAAAGCGCCGTGAGTGAATAGTTCCAATTCGATGCGAGATCGATCCGATATTTTTGATAATTCGGGAAAAGTAAGTTCTCTGGACAAAATGACCCGGGAAAAATTCAGACTGTGCAGATAGTTGCATCCCAGGGAATTATGGATGCCCATCTGCGTACTGGCGAAGATCTTCAGTTCAGGAAAATATTTTCTGAGCAGATAAAGAACTCCCAGATCCTGTATTATTACCGCCGTTACCGTAGTCTGGGATATAAGGTATAAAGTATCCAGTAATTCGTTCAACTCGGAATTTTTTATTATAGTGTTCAAGGTTAGATAAACATTGATCTTCCGAGCTTGAGATTCCTTGAGCAGGGCTTGTAATTGATTGGGAGCGAAATTTCCGGCATTTCCCCGGGCGTTGAATTTTCTTAATCCCAGATAAATCGCATCCGCTCCACCTTCGATCGCTGCAAAGAAAGCTTCAGGATTTCCTGCAGGTAGAAGTAATTCCGGAATCATTGATCAAGCTGGATTCAAAAGAACAACTGCAGTGGCTGAAATCCCTTTCTGACTGCCACTGATTCCCAATCCTTCTTCCGTTGTTGCCTTAATTGAAATATTATCGATGTCCGTTTGCAGATCCTTCGCCAGGTTGCTGCGCATTTCTTTTATATAAAGGGTTAATTTTGGTTCTTGAGCGCATATTGTTGTGTCAACATTTTCAATCCTCATATTGGATTCACTGATCAAAGATGATATTTTACTAAGGAGTATTCTGCTGCTGATATTTTTATATTCAGGGTTAGTGTCCGGGAAATGCTGTCCGATATCGCCTCTGGCAAGAGCTCCCAGAATAGCGTCAATAATGGCGTGGATGACAACATCAGCATCGGAATGTCCCAAAAGTCCTGAATGAAATGGAATTTCGACTCCTCCTAAAATAAGTTTTCTGTCAGGGATCAACCTGTGCACATCATATCCATAACCAATTCTCATAATAGCCTCTGTTATTTTCTATTAATAATTCTAATTATCTTAGTCAATTTCAAAGATAGAATTTTCGATTATAAGCTTTGCCAGTTTAAGATCAATAGCGTCGGTAATTTTGAAATTCAGGGAGGAAGTTTCCACAACCTGAACCTGGTATCCATAATGCTCAACCAGAGCAGCATCATCTGTGAATGTTAAATTCTCCTCTGCAGCCTTTCGATGGCACTGTAGGATAACTTCGAAAC
This sequence comes from Candidatus Cloacimonadota bacterium, assembly GCA_030592835.1. GTDB lineage: Bacteria > Cloacimonadota > Cloacimonadia > Cloacimonadales > TCS61 > JAUVIJ01. The sequence goes on from JAUVIJ010000008.1 coordinate 7,909, forward strand.
TGAAGACCTGAGGTGTTAAGGCATTGTATAATTCATCCCGGTTCGGAGTTGAAATCACCAGATCAGCTTTTACCAGTTTTATTGTATTTTTAACCCTTGTTACAGGAATTACTGCCGGATATTTCTTTATAGCTTTCAGCAGAAGATTAATATCTTTCCCACTGATAAAAGGGCGTACTCCATCATGGATAAGGACATATTTGCAATTATTTTGACATACTTTCAATGCCTGGAAGACAGATTCTTGTCTCTTTTTTCCACCGGAAATGCATCTGATCTGTTTATCTGAAAATTCTCGGGAGATGGAGCGGGAAAGGTTCTTAATATCATTAGTAGGAAGAGTTACTATAATGTTATCAATATCACGATTCAGGGAAAAGGGCTTAATAGTCCAGAAGAGTAGAGGTTTTCCGGAAATTTCCTGGTATTGTTTTTTGACAGAACTCTGCAGTCGGGACCCGATTCCTGCAGCCGTTATTATTGCTGTTATCATTATTTAAGGATTTGATTTCCAGTCAGGTTCATCAATATTTCTTCAATTCATCATCAGCCCAGTTCAGAGCTGCGGCAACATTGGGAAAGCCTAAAGTACTGGTTAAGGAGATCAAAGCATGATAAACATCTTCTTTAGTAGCACCATTTTCGAGGGCACGGCGAACGTGACTATGTACGGAACCTTCCGACCTGATGGCAGCAGCAGCACCCAGTTTTATCAGGTGAATGGTCTTTCCATCAAGAGGACCTTCATTCTTGGCAACTTCTCCCAGGTTTTCCACTGCGGCTATATAGCGGGGAAATTTTTCCTTCAGGAAATTGTACCATTTGGGGATGTTATGATGTGACATATTATCCTCCTTTTAAAAATAATGTAAGTGAAGATATTATTTTTAAATGTGCAAGGAATTTATTTTTTTATATAGAAGAATCTTCCTCTGGATTTGAGTTCGGAGTCAGTCAGATCCTTTGATAAAAGCTCCGATAAATACTTGTTCACATCGTTGATATGCAGGTTAAGAATCTGGGACAGATCCTGATCTGTACAGAGTCTTCTCTTTAGTATCTCCAGGATCGTATCCGAAATCTCCTGTTTAAAACTGTCGATCAGGCTGCGAGGCTTCTTTTTGTACGTATATTCGACAAAAACAGGTTTGAAGGATTTTACTATTCTTAACAGGTCTTTATCTTCTACAGAATTAACCCAGGGCTCTGTTCCCGGTCTGTCCAGAGTATTCAATTGAACCTTATCGGGTTTGATCCTGGTAATAATATGTTTAAATTTTCTGATCTCATCGTCGGCATCATTGATACCAGGCACAATAAAGATTTCCAGCCAGAGTTCTCCGGTAAATTGTTTATTGAACTTTATTAATCCCTCGATAATATCTTGAGCTTTAATACCTGCTACCGGTCTGTTGATCTTTTGAAAAATATTTTCAGAGACTGCATCCAGAGACGGAATAATTACGTCGAGCGGTAATAATTCCTGATGTATATCGAGTATAGTTAACAGGGTGGAATTAGTCAGCAGAGCAAGTTTGTATTGAGGGAACTCCAGCTTAAGAAATTTGATCACATCTCCGATACCGCTATTGAGAGTGGGTTCTCCAGCACCGGAAAAAGTTATGTAATCAAGCTTTGGTTCCGGGGTTAAATAATCCCTTAACTCTGAGATCACCTTATCCACGGGGACATATTGCAGTCGTTGATCAGTTAATCTGGTGGTTTTTCCTACCTCGCAGTAGATACAGTTCATACTGCAAACTTTGCTGGGAACAAGGTCGATTCCCAGTGAGATCCCCAGTCTCCGGGAGGGAACAGGACCGAAAAGATATTTATACATTTCTGGTTGTTTTATACTCTTCCCTTAACATCTTTTTCAATTTGTAATGCCAGGGTATTGATCCAATTCAGGGTCTCTTCTGCTTTGGTCATGACATTAAATTTGAAATTTTCATCCTTGATACCGGGCATATTGATCTTAATATTAAGATAGGCTCCTTTAGCGGCAGCATTCGCTATAATAGCAGCTACTCCGGCGTCAGAAAGAGCATTCTTATTTCCGATCCTGGCTATCTTTTTGGCTAGTTCAACTGCATCTCTGGCTATTTTCAGAGTTTCCAGAGGAATTAATATTGCCTCTTTAGTAGCGTTCTCGATAGATTCAACTCGGATCTTTTTCTCTTCGTTGGTCTTTTTTGGTAAACGAGCGGCAGCCATCATACTGTAAAAAGCTTCAGTATCTTTATCAATAGCGATCAGAGATTCAAGTTTGATCTTTTGACCTTCTTCTGCCAGTTGATTGGATTCCTTCCAGAAATCCTCATATCCTTTTTTGCCGAAGGTCAGGTTTGCTACCATTGCTGAAAGAGCACCGGAAAGGGCTGAACAGAGAGCGGCGACACTTCCTCCACCCGGAGCCGGAGAATCCGATGAGAGTTCATCAGCAAAATCAGTAAGATTAAGATTCACCAGATTGTCTTTTTTTCTTATAGCATATTCGATGATCTTTTCATTAGTGGCAAAAGATCCCAGATCATCAAGACCCATCGATTGAATAGCTGTATCTATGATCATACTTTCGGGGATTCCTATGCTTTCCCCAAGTTTATTCAGGTAGAATTTTCCAGCATCCAGGATCGCCTGCTTCGGTATTAATCCCACAAGCTCACTTCCTGTAACCTGTATACCTTTTTCGATTGCCAGTTCTCTTACCTTTTCAAGGACCAGATGAGGTGGAGTGATCTTATAATTGGTGAGATTTATACTGATCTGAGCTCTTTTATATTCGTCAATATACCAGCCAACAGCTTTACAATGGGTAAATATACCAGGGGTTTTAATTTTATTACCGTCTTTATCTTTAAGGATTTTTCTATTTTTGTCTCGTTTGAACCGACCCTTTTCTCGAATGTCAAGTGCCAGATCATGGGCTTTCTTTTTATCTCTAGTATTGAGATTTATATTATAGGCAATGAGAAATTCCCTGGCGCTGACTGCAGTAGCACCTGATGTTTTATTGAATTTCTGGGGTCCAAAATCGGGTTTCCAGTATGGGTCTTTCATTTTCTTAGGTAGAGCTTCATATTCTCCTTTACGAACCTCGGCGAGATTTCTCCATTCTGGTTTTGTTGCAGCATTTTCGTATAAATAGATAGGTATTCCCAGCTCATCTCCAACGCGTATTCCCAGTTTTTTAGCCAGTTCAACACATTCTTCCATGGTAATTCCGGCGACAGGAACGAAGGGGCATACATCAGTTGCTCCCATTCGGGGGTGAGCTCCTTTGTGTTTGCTCATATCTATTAGTTCGGATGCTTTTTTGATCCCTTGAAATGCACTCTCAACTACCGAAACCGGATCACCGACGAAAGTGAATACTGTTCTGTTGGTGTCTGCACCTGGATCGACATCGAGTAAAGTTACACCTTTTACCGCACTTATCGCTGCAGCGATTTTATCCAGTAATTTTTGGTCGCGACCCTCACTGAAATTAGGGACACACTCAACAATTTTCATTTCCCCCCCATTATCTCTTTTACATTTATTATTTTTAATCGGGATCTGTAATATTTTGATGATTTCAAGATTATGTAATCAAATAGAAAATCATCTAATGTGATTTCAGTATCCCAATTTTGAGTAATTAATGACTGATTAAAGCTAAGCTTAGATTCGTCAAATATTTTGTGAATTTTATTGTTTAACCCAGATAATGCAGTAGAGGTTTATTGAAGAGTAGTAATATTTTATCGGGGGATGGTTTAGAAAATTTTGGTGCATATCATAAAGATATTCAGAAACAATTTTGTAAATCACTCACACATAAAAGAATGCTGCTATTTGCAAAGTTCTATTGCATTATCTGGGTTTAAATACTAATTGTCCAGAAATATAGACCTTTTTTACCTTGATATCTTCACCCAGATAAAGTAAAGCAGAGAGAATACCTTCTTTCGTATGATTGCTACTAGTCTTTATTTTCAAGAAAGTCAGATCAGCTTCTTTACCTGTTTCTATAGATCCCAGTGTTTCGTTTTTCTGTAAAAGTTCTGCATTCCCCAGGGTTGCATTATAAAATGCTTCTGCGGGAGTAACTATGATTTCGTTTTGGATATAGTTGGACATTTTCATCACATGTAGCATAGACAGTGATGTTCCTGCTCCTACATCAGATCCCAGTCCGTAGCGGATTCCCTTCTGTTTGATTTCAGACAGGGGAAATCTTCCGCTTTTAAGGAAAAAATTGGAATCGGGACAATGCACAATCCCTGCACCCGAGTTTTTTATCATAGTAAGTTCATCATCATTTACATGGATGGCATGTCCAAGCAAGGTTTTGGGAGTCAGTAGTTTGTGTTTTTCATAGACATGGGTATAATTTTTTGCCTGTGGATACAGACGCCTGACCTGCAGAATTTCTTCCGGATTTTCAGATAGATGGGTCTGAATGTATGCGTCATTAGCAGAGGCGAATTCTCCGGTTCTCCGCATCAGTCGAGGAGAACAACTGAGTGCAAACCTGGGAGAAAATATATATTCCATCCTGGATGTTGCCTGATTCCATTTCTTAAAGAGTTCTACGCTTTCCTGGTATGATCTATCACTGTTTTCCCTCAGGAAACCTGGTTCACCTCGATCCATCATGGTTTTTCCCATGATTACTCTATTTCCGATGGATTCTGCAACCTCGAAAGCAAGATCACAAGCAGTTTTAAAAGGTGAAATATAAACCACAGCAGTTGTCGTTCCTGCTGCAAGAAGTTCATTGAAAAAATCCCGGGCAATTTGCTTTGCAAAAGATTCATCTGCAGATTTCAATTCTTCCGAAAAAATGTGATTATTGAGCCAGGAGAGAAGATTTGTACTATGTTTACCCCGAGCATATAACTGGGAAAGATGGACATGGGCATCGATTAAACCAGGAATACAGACAAGGTCTGAGCAGTCTAAGTAAGCTGAAGAATGTTTGTTAGAGATATTAGAAATCAATCCCCGGGAAATAGTAACGAAAACATTTTTCTTCAGGATAATATTATTAACTGAGAGAGGCGTGAGAATATTAGTTTTTATGACTTGCATCAATATTGTTTTCTAAAAGGTCGATTTGAACTTTAATAATCTTTGTGTTTGTGGCTTGGATAACAGTTATCTCACAATCATTGATCTTGAGTTTTGTTTTACGAGGAGGAATTTTTGCCAGTTGATCAATTATAAGACCGGCAATGGTTTCATAATCACCTTCTGGCAGATTCATATTAAATTCATCATTAAGGAAATCGATCTCAACGAATCCCTGAACCAGATAACTGTTTTTACCGATTATCTCAATTTCCTCTGATGTTGTGTCATATTCGTCTTCGATCTCACCGACAATTTCTTCCAGAATGTCTTCGATGGTAACCAAACCAGCCGTACCACCAAAAGCATCGACAATAATAGCCATACTGTTCTTGTGATTCTGCATCTCGGTTAACAGCTTATTGACGTCCATAGTCTCGGGGGCATAATAAGCTTTTCTGACAAAATCTTCGGCTGAAAGTTTTTTCTCATTCTTCTGAAGAAGATCATAAATGATCAGGATACCTTTGATATCATCCAGATCATCACCGTAAACCGGGAATCTTGTATATCCTTCTTTTTTTGCGATTGCAATAACTTCATCAAGAGGTGTTTTTTCTGGAAGTGCTGCGATTTCCGTACGATGGATCATTACATTTTCAGCTTTTAATTCACTGAATTCAAGCGCTTCTTCCAGCATTTCTCTCTGATGTTCATGCAAAGCACTGCCTTTTAGTGATTCTTCTAGAATATTAGAAATATCCTCTCTGGTGACCAGATATGCACCGTTCTGATTAGGTAGTCTGAAGATTCTTGCGAACAGGGAATTCAAAGCGGATACGAATTTAACAAATGGGATCAGGAGAGTAGAAAAGAAAATAAGTAAAGGTATAAATCTAGGAACAAGCCTATTCGATTTTTCCCGAAAGATAGCTTTGGGAATAATTTCAGCAAAAACCAAGATCAAACCTGCCAGGATCAGAGTTATGATCTCTTCGGTAATTGAAGTTGCTTTCTTCCAGGAGTTGAATATATAAATACTGAGAGATGAAATAATAACAATGGAAATGTTGTTGCCGAAGAGGATTGTACCGAACATGCGATCGGGATTTTCCAGGAAATTAAGAACCTGTTTTTTCTTCTTACTGTTTCTAGCATCTTTTTCTAATTTTAATCTATCAATAGAGATCAAACCAGTTTCAATTCCGGAAAAGAATACGGACAGCAAAAAGAAGACCGCGATCAGGAAATACGAGGCTATTATCATTAATTATTTACTTTTTCCTGTTTATATGCTATTCTGAGAGCATCGATAAACTCGTCTAATTCACCCACCAATATTGAGTTGAGTTTGTAAGATGTCAAATTTATTCTATGATCGGTAACCCGTGATTGAGGAAAATTGTAGGTTCTGATCTTTGCACTTCGATCACCGGAACCTACTTGTGATTTTCTGGAAATAGCTATTTCCGCCTCATGTTTAGCTATCTCCAGATCCAGCAGTCTTGAACGAAGTACCTTTAGTGCTTTAGATTTATTTTTCAGTTGGGATTTTTCATCCTGACAAGTTACCACCAAACCTGTGGGTAGATGAGTGATCCTGACTGCAGAATCTGTGGTATTAACGCTTTGTCCGCCATGTCCGGAGGAGCGATAAACATCAATTTTAAGATCTTTCTCTTTGATCACTACATCGACTTCGTCTGCTTCCGGAAGAACTGCAACAGAAATTGCTGAAGTATGGATTCTTCCCTGAGATTCAGTTTCCGGGACTCTTTGAACTCGATGTACACCACTTTCGAAACGCATTGTTCCAAAAACGTTATTTCCCGCCAAGTGAAAAATGATCTCCCTAAAACCTCCCACTCCTGTAGGATTAGAAGACAGGACCGTCTTTTTCCAACACTTTTTTTCCGCATAATAGCTATACATTCTGTAAAGGTCGGCAACAAATAGAGCAGCTTCTTCACCCCCGGTTCCTGCTCGGATCTCGACTATAACATCTTTTTCATCATTAGGATCTTTGGGAACGAGCAGATTTTTCAGGATCTCCAGATTCTGATTTAATCTTTCCTCATCTTCTTTGATCTCTTCCTGAGCAAGTTGGATAAGGTCTTTATCTTTTTCATTATTTATCAGTTCTGTATTTTCTTTGATCGTACTCTTCAGTTCCTGGACAGAACCGTAGATATTCAGGATTTCACCCAGTTCCCGAAAACGGCGAGATATTTTTTTAAATTTTCTTTGATTGCTCATTTGAGCAGGATCGATGATGATAGTTTCCAATTGTTCGTATTCTAACTGCAGCTTTTTAAGTTTATCTTCAGGAATCATATTTTTATTTTTGAGGAATAATTACGACATTCTCGTGATCACTGAAATCAATATTTAAGGCACACTTCATAGCTACTACAGCAACCTCTATTTGCTCGTTATTCGGAGGTTGTGTAGTGATCCTCTGTAAAGAGAGTCCGGGCCAGGTAAAAATCCTGACCAGGGGATGATTAATGTTTTTGCTGGAAAGTTTCAATATTTCATAGGAAATTCCTGAAATAAAGGGCATGAGAAGAAAATGATAACCAAGCCTGATAAATAATTGCGGTGCACCCCAGAACCTGACAACCAATGTATCGACAATTGAGAATATTGCAATAGCGATCAGGAGAACGATAAAGATAAAACTGGTTCCGCAACGGGGATGCCGGGTAGAGAACTTCTGGATATCTTCGGAAGTGAGTTCAGAATTATTCTCGTATGCATAGACGGATTTATGTTCGGCGCCGTGATATTGAAAAATCCTCTTGATATCCTTCATTTGACTGATGATCCAGACGTAGATCACAAAGAATAATATTCTGATTGCACCTGAAAAAAGATTGAAATAAATATTTCCTTTATCTAATTTTATCCAGTAAGCCAGTTGATAAGGAAGATAAACGAACAACAGAAAAGCCAATCCAAAAGCCAGAATATAACTGAATATTTCCTCGGTCTTTTTCCGTGAATCTGATTTTGTAATCTTTTTGGATTCATCAACCCAGTCCAGTTCTGCCCGGGAAGCAGAATAATTCAGGGATTTAAAACCGATGATCAGCATTTCGACTAAGGAAACAAAACCTCTTATCACGGGCAGTCCCAAAAAGGTTTTCTTTTTAGTCACACTGGTAAAAGGTTCCTTGATGACTTCTATAGTCTTATCTTTTCTACGAACGGCAGTTGCCAGGTGTTCAGGACCTCTCATCATGACGCCCTCGATCACAGCTTGCCCACCTATTTCGATTGTTTTTTTTTCAATTTTCAAGCAGTACTCCATAAAAAAAGACACCACAACACATTCGAAAATGAAGTTGTGGTGCTAAATTGAATGTAATCTAATTATCTTTTTTAATATTGTATTTTTTATTAAATCTTTCGACTCTTCCGGCTTTGGCCATTGTTCTTTGTTTACCAGTGTAAAAGGGATGGCAATTGGAACATATCTCTACCTTCAAACTTTTACTGGTAGATCTTGTTTCAAAAGTATTACCACAAGCACAGGTAACTTTTATCTGTTCATATTTAGGATGAATTCCTTTTTTCATTTCTAACTCCCGAAAACAATATAACTTAAAATTAAGAAGTGCATTTTTTTTTCTTAATGTTTGTATGTCAATTATTTTATCAACATCGGGCCACTTACCTTCAAGGCTTTTTCCCGATCATAAAGTAGTTCCACTAGTTTAATGGCAAATTCCAGGACTGTTCCGGGACCTCTGCTGGTAATACAATTACCATCCACTATTACTCTCTGATCAACTTCCGATTGATCTTTCAGTTGGTCTGAAAGGGCTGGATGAGCAGTTGCTTTTTTGTTCTTCAATAAATTATGATACTGGAGAATTACTACCGGTGAAGCACAGATAGCAGCATATAACTTGCCTTTTTCAACCTGTGAGATAAGAAGCTCGGTCAGGATTGGGGAATCACGCAGATATTCAGCTCCCGGAAGTCCACCAGGAAGGGCGATCAGATCATAATCTTCATCTGCACATTCGCGGATAAGTTTATCGGCGACAAGTTTTACCATTCTCGAAGCCGTTATTTCCAAATCCTGTACTGAAGCCACTGTCACTTCTGCTCCAGCTCTTCTTAAAGTATCTACAATGCCAACGATTTCCAACTCTTCAGAACCATTAGCAATCGGAACGAGAACCTTTTTTCTCATTTAACCTCCTGGATTTAAGACCAGATACTTGTTAGAATTTTTCTATTATTATATAATATCTGCATGTAATCCAGCTCCAGGTTGATCATATCCAGGTCTTTCCTTCGCAACCATTCTGACAACCAGGCGAAACGAGAGGCCAGGATAAAATCAAATAGAATATTCCAACTGGATAGATCATATATTTCCTTTTGCCTTAAAAAGCTGATTGCACTCAGGGAAAATCCCTGATTCAATCCTTCTGGATACTCCATGCCAAGACAACCGATTAGATTGGCCAGATCATAGATTTTTGGTTTGATCCCCATGTGTCGAGTTCACTCAATGTTTCTGCAAGATATCGTTTTCTGGGATATTGGTGGTTTTCTACGGCTTCCAGAACATATAAAACTTTATCATTGGATTCTATTACCGTTCTGTATTTGGAACGTTCAGGACTACCGGGGATTTCAAGATCCGGTCTGATATCAGCATGGTTAATATTCCACATTTGCAGGAGTTCAGAAAAGGAATAATCAATCATCGATATTAATCAGGTTGTATTCTTTACTTCCCATCCCTAGTTGACTGGCGTATTCGATCTGATTCTTACCACTGACTGAATTTTCTTTTAAGAAAGTATCATCGCATTTATGAGCTTTGTCGACAAGATCGTGACTGGCTTTCTCGATTGCGACGATATCAGTTGATGCCAGGATACTGAAAAGAAGTATGATTATAGTCAGGTTTTTCATAAGATCACCTTGATTTTTTTACGGGTTAGACTCTTTCCAGTAAAAAGATCACCGGTCTGAAACCATCGGTACAACAACTGAGAGCGGATCCCGATGATTTCATCCAATCCAGATTTCCTCCTGACATGAGTGTGATCAGTTCCCTGTGAATATCAGACCAAGCCCAGGCGCAGAACCCTTCCGGGATTTTGTTAGGATCGGTGACCAGGAATGTCTGGCCTTCCTTGAACATATCACAGGGTCCAAAAACAGGATCTTTATAATTGTCATTCAGATATCGATCAATAAGATCCTGATCGTGTGATCTCTTGATAATAGTGATTCTACATTTATACATAATATACCTTTATTTTTCTTTGGAATCCGGAGAAAGTAATAATGCTTTTTTAATCTTATTATTAATGATGCCCCAGAGAATTGCCAGCAGGATCAACAAACCCAGCGAAGAATAGATTTTCAGAAAACAAAGATAATTGAACAATCCGTGAGCCAGCATGGAAAGAGCAAGCCCGGGTATGATCAAAGTGTGTGAAGCTTTTCTGGTTTTAACCAACCCGAGGGCATATCCCCAGAAACTGGAGAAAAGAGCGTGACCAGGTACGGAAAGTAATGATCTAGCCAATAATACATTTGGCAAAAGTTCTCTGGCGGTGATATTGACCCGGAAAAGATAAAAAGCGTTCTCTATAGAGGCAAATCCCAGAGCTACTGCAGCTGCATAGACAATTCCATCCATGGGTTCATCGAATTCCTTGTTTCCATAAATAGATATCCTTACACCCAGAAACTTGGCCAGTTCTTCTATTACCGGGGCAATAATTACGGCGCCTAAAAAATATGAATAATGGAAGGGTAACTGGATCAGCATAACAAAGCAGGCTACAACAATGCCAAAGAGATACGATCGAATCACCAGTTTTTTAGGTTCAGGTTCCCATTTATCCCTTTTATAAAAATACCATAACCAGTATAATCCGGGGGCAAATCCAAGAGCAAAGATCAACATGATAAACTAATTCCTATTAAGATAATAATTTATTCCAATTGCTCTTTTAATATCCAGAAAGGTTTCTCTATCCCGGAATAAATATTCTTCCAGGAGAATGTATGTTTTTCCTTCTATCTCTTTGATGTATTTGTAGCTAATGTCTTTTTTATCTTTTTGAGCTTTTGTGTTTATTGGTTGAAAAGCGAAATGCTTTTTCAGGATTTCACCTTCCATCCGGGAAAGTTTACAGGGGAATTTTTTCTTTCGGGAGATAATACTGAAAAAATCACATTCCGGATCGATCATTGTTTCAAAAGAAGCTCGGCTGTAAGCCATCCATGTGCCGTGGAATAAATAATTGATCGTGTATTACCAGAGCAGTCACCAATAAATTTCAGATTAGGAATCTCCGCATTACTGAGCCGGTTAGAGTAGAATTTCACTTCGGGCGCATAAACCAGATTATCATCATTATTTATTCCAGGCACTGTTTCTCCCAGGGTTTCTATGAAATCGATAATGCTCTTTATAATACGGCGTGGATAAGCAAGATTAATATCACCAAGAATGAATTTATCTTCGGGCAACGTAGGAATTACTCGATATAGATTTTTAGTTCTCTTGGAATTCTTAAAATTTGCATAAGTCTGCAGGATAACTTTATTTTTTCCCGCAAGGATA
>JAUVIJ010000032.1 GCA_030592835.1 Candidatus Cloacimonadota bacterium
ACTTAAGTCCCCTGTATATTTCTGTTCATACTACAGATCCTGTGCTCCATAAAAAAATCTTGAGATACCAACAGGATTTCAATATCAGGGAGAAACTGCAGATATTGTCTGACAACGGGATTGATCTTCATACTCAGATTGTAGTCATTCCCGATTGGAATGATGGTGACCATCTGGTTAAAACCCTGGAGGATCTTTCTGATCCCGGTTATCATATCTTATCTATAGGTGTTGTACCAGTTGGATTGACTAAATTCCGTAAATCATTAACAGTTTTATCAACTGTCACACCCAAGAATGCCTGTGATATTATTGATCTTACCGGTAATTATCCTAATACTTATTGCTCGGATGAATTTTTTTTACTGGCAGATAGAGATCTTCCTACTGAAGAGCATTATAATGATTATCCCCAACTGGAGAACGGAATTGGAATGCTTAGATTATTCCTTACAAATTGGGAGATTAATAAAAATAAATTCTTAATTGAACTGAAAAAATTGAAATATCATCCGGTTTTTATCTGTGGTGATCTTGTTCAGAAATATCTCCATAAAATTTCAACCGAGATAGGACTTTGTACAGATAAAATTTGCAGAACTAAGGTTATAAACAATGAATATTTCGGGAAGACAGTTACTGTAACAGGATTATTGACCGGAGCAGATATTATCGCTCAAACTGAATTAAAAGATAACGAAATTGCTGTATTAAGTAATGGAATTTTCAATCCGGATGGCATAACTCTGGATAATATCAGTAAACAGGAAATGTATAAAAAATTCGGGGAAAGATTAATAATTATCGACGAAGAATTTGCAGACTGGGATATCAGGTTATAGTAAATTAAAGTAAGCTCACCAATTCCTGTAATAATTGTTTATACTATACGGATTTATTCTGCGGTATTCAAATATAATACTGGTGTTCTCCGAGGGTTGATATTGAAGCGAGAACTCAGGAAAAACCTGGCTTGAGTTGTCTCTGTTACCGTCAAATTTCAATCCTCCCTTATAGGTTGCTGTTCCAAAATTAGTAAAATTGAGATCAACGGACAATTTAAGCTTTGGCGAGAAAGTATATTGCAAGTGATTTGTGTACATTGATTGATAATAGTTTTTATTGTCAGAAGAAAATCCGGAAGAAAATGATACTGTGTGATTTATTGAAAGCTTACTGAAATCAATCAATGAAGGTGTCATTAAACTGGGGTTGATAAATCTTTCCGGATGCTGAGCATTAATAAGCTGGATTAAAAGTAAAAGTAAAATCAGTATTAGAACCCTTTTCATTTTACCCCCTTATGTATCTTTATCCAAAATCCCTGCTATCTTTTACTTGTAAAGAATTATTTCTGTAAAGTTTTCCGATTTTCTTTTCTCCGATTTAAGAATCTTTTCAGACGTCGGTGCAGTTCTTTCCGATGAATTTTCCTGCGGTGTATATAAATAAAAAACCTTATCAGAAAATAGATCCCAAACAAAAGAAGAAAGAAGTAAGGATTAAATACTATCTTGATAATGCGATCCGATACTATAGATTCCATATTTTCCTCAATAATAATAGATAACGGTATCAGGATTATTTAGCCAATACCATTTTTTTGTTGTCTCTTTGAGTACCGTTCGTGATCAGGTTATATATATAGGTTCCACTAACCACTTTTTGACGGGATCTGTCCGAAATACCAGCCAAATGATCTGTTAATATCGTAAAGATCATTATCATTAGTCTGAATCCAACTCAGACCGGCATCGGTAGTTTTGTAAACACCCATAAAGGAATACCATTCCCAGGATTCCATTTATTTATTGTAGAAAACATATACAACATCAGGATTGGATTTGGCAATTGCCAGACCGATCCTGCCGACATTATCACCTGTAGGCACTCCATTGGTTAATTCTGTCCAGGTATCTTCCCCGTCTTCGGATTTGTAGATCCCTGATATATCTCCACCTGAACGTCGATAATTCAGTCCTCGTATTCGTTCCCACATTGCAGCATACAGTATCTGAGAATTATCGGGATGTTGAACGAGATCGATCGCCGAAGTCGAATCTGATATAAACAATTTTCTATCCCAGATCAGTCCGCTGTCTTCACTTTTATAAATACATTATAACCTCTAATTATTTCTGTAATCCTTTTAACAGTTTAACCGTTTTTCTGTTGCTTCTCTTAATAATACTGTCAACTTTTTCCAATTGCCTGTATAGATCTTCGATCGATGAATTGTTCTCGATGCTAATATCCGCATTCTGAACTTTCAATTCATCTTCCATCTGAGATCCAATTCGTAATTCAGCTTCAGTCGATGAGAGAAGATCTCTTTCTATGATCCTTCCTCTGCGAAGTTCTACGCTGGCTGATACAGTGATAATAAGATCGAAACAGGTTTCCAGATTGTTCTCAAACAAAAGTGGTATTTCAAATATAATAATCTCTTCCAGGGATGTATCGATAATTTTCTGTAATCTTTCCAGTATCAGGGGATGTGTAAGATTATTGAGAAAATCCTTTTCCCTGGGATCGGCAAAGATTATCGAGCCCAGTTGTTTTCTATCAATTATACCAGCATTTATAATTCTGTTTCCATATCGATCCCGGAGAATTTCCTTAACTTGGCTATCTTGAAGCACTTCATGCCCGATCTTGTCAGAAGAAATTACTTGATATTTTCTTTTCCTGAACCATTCCGAAACGAGGGACTTTCCGGAAGCAATACTGCCTGTTAATGCTACCAGCAGTGGTCTTTCAGCTAGTTTCATCCTTGATTCTCTGTGCTAATTCATCGATGGTTAGATCGGTGATGAATTCCCCGTTTCTGGCAGCAGAGATACGACCGGTTTCCTCGGAAACAACAATTGCAAATGCATCTGTTTCTTCCGTAATACCGACAGCAGCAAGATGCCTGGTACCGAGAACCCTGGTATAATCAATATTCTCTGAAAGCGGTAGTACTACTTTAGCAGCCAGTATTCTGTCCTTCCTGATAATAACAGCGCCATCATGCAGAATAGATTTAGTGTTGAACAGTGTTAACAGCAATTTAATAGAGATTTTCCCATCTATTAATTCTCCACTCTTGATATATTCATTTAACTTCCGTTGATTTTCAATCAGGATAAGAGCCCCGATCTTACGGAAAGACATGATAGAGACCGCATTCAGTAAGGGAGAATGAATTGTCTTTTGAGAGTCTTTTGAGGTAAACCTGAGATCATGATTTCGGGCTATTCTGACAAAAAGATTACGGATCTCCTGCTGGAAAAGAACTATAAAAATAATGATCCAGTAATCTCTGAAAACCCTGAGAAATGATGTTATCATTTTCAGATCAAGGATTTCGGCAATGAAATAGAGAATAAACACAAATCCGATCCCTATTAAAAGATAAAAACCTCCAGTTTTCCTGGAGTATACAATAATTTTATAGATGAGAAATGCAATTAACAGTATATCTATTATATCGGTTATATTAGGAATCAGGAATGTCATTCTTACCCTCTATAGATTCTAAAACCTTCAGCATTTTTTTATGACTGCTAATATCATGAACTCTGATGATCTGGATGCGGCTCTGTTTTGCAATAGCCGTAGTTGCCAGACTTCCCTCGATTCTTTCCCGGGGTGAAGAATCATAGATTCTACCAATGAAACTCTTGCGTGAAGCCCCGATCATAACAGGCAAACCCAAGCCCTTAAATTCCCGAAGCTTTTTTAATATTACCAGGTTATCTTCCTGCCTTTTTCCAAAACCAATCCCGGGATCAATTATGATCCTCTCCTGGCGAATCCCGTTATCCAGACAGAAATCAATCCGCCTTTGAAAAAACTCCATGATCTCATCAATTACATCCTCATAGACAGGATTTTCCTGCATAGTTTCAGGAGTTCCCTGCATATGCATTAATACAACCGGAACATCATCAAATTCCTTGAGAACATTGACCATTTTCGGATCAAATCTCAAAGCACTGATATCATTGACCAGAGATGCTCCTGCTGCCAGAGCTTTCGCAACTACATCAGACTTATAGGAATCGATCGAGATCGGTTTATCTATAATTCTGTTCAACTCCGTAATTACCGGTAAAACCTTTGCCAATTCTTCCTTGGCTGTGATCCTGATTGAACCCGGACGGCTTGATTCTCCACCAATATCAATGATATCAGCTCCCGAATCAGCCATAAAAACTGCCTGCTCAACAGCTTTGTCAGGATCAAGAAAATCACTGCCATCGGAAAAACTGTCAGGAGTAATATTCAAAACTCCCATTATAATTAATTTTTCCAGAGGGATCAATCTACCTCGACAATTCAATTCAGGAGTTATAGTCCCTGTTTCAATCTCTAAAAATCTGGTTAGATCGTTCCGAATAGTTCCCAGTCCGAAAATATTCTGATTTTTCAATTTATTGATCAATTTTCTGATCTTATCAGCATTGGCAAGAAGGATAACATCGCTAAAAGGCTGTGATCCCTCCACGACACCACGGGCGACAGCCGCATCGCCGCCTATTGAAAGCATCTCCTGTTTCAATATATTGGCGGCTCCTAATTTCACACCGGTCAATTTCACGTTCATTCCCAGGCATTTCGGTGACATCACTTCTATACCCTGTGAAGAAACCTTGATCTTAAGCAATTCTTCACGTGCCTGAGCAAGGTCTTTTATATGTAAAATGCGGTTCATTTTTTACTTCAACTGGAAGATAAAGGTTATATATCCTTTCTGGATTACATCCCTGTTTATTGGACTGAATTTCCACTGGGAAATTGCTTCGACACTGACCTTTTCTAATTCGGGATCCGCTTTTTTCACAACCATGATATTGGCAGTTTTGCCCCCTGGTAGTACATCGAATTTGATTTTCACATCAACGATCTTCTGAATGTTCGGGGGATATTGAGGTAAGATTTTAAAATCTATTCCTCTGGAGATGATATCTCCTTCGAGAAGATAAGGTTCCTTTCCTTCGATTTCGCTGTTCAATTTAGCTTCCAGATTCTTTAGATAATCTGCACTACCTGGTAAAATAACTTTTTCCGCTAATTGATTGGTGCTTTTATTAATGACATTTTTTTCAGATTCAGGACCTATATCTTTCACACCAAATTGATCTTCCAGATCTATATTGTTATAACTTGAAATCTCAGACTGAGGCAATATGAACCTCTCCCTTGTTGGAATCACTGTTTTAGGAAGGTTTACCCTTTTAGGTATCAGATTTGTTCTGAATCCACCCTCAGAATTCAGGGCTTCCTGGGAATATTTGTTCAAAGGAGAATAGTATTTTTCATTATCAGAGATAACTTCGTATCCGAATTCGACCAATCTGAGCATTTCTGTTTCAGGTAAAGGAATATACTTAACAAGGAGAAATACTACTGCTAGAAAGAAATGTAGTATAAACGAAATTAACAAAGCCCGGGTAGTCTCGCCCATTTTCTATTCTTGCTTAAGTAGTTGAGTCGCTATAAAAAACCTGTTGGATCCCGATAATTGTGCGACATCGAGAAGATCGACAATATTTTTCAAAGCAACGTCTTCATCCGCTCTGATAACAATAACCATTTCCGGATCCTCAATTAATTTTCGGTTCAGGACTTTTGGCAATTCTTCCCAGGTTGTATATTCATTATCGATATAGACTTCATTATCAATTGTCAGGGTCAGACTGATGTTTTTATTGAATTCGTTTTGACGGGAAACCGAACCTGGCAATTTCACCTGTATCCCGGAATGAGTAACAAAACTGGAAGCGATCAGTAAGAAAATTATCAATAGAAAGATAATATCAGTAAAGGATATCAGGGCTGTGGATGATATTCTTTTCCGTCTTAGATTAATTTCCATACCTTATACTCCTGAATTTAATCAGAAAATCATTGGTTGCTTCATCGATATCATGAGCGAATTCTTCAACTTTTCCGACCATGAAATTATAGAAAATGATGGAAATAATACCAACGGTCAATCCACCGATAGTCGTTACAAGAGCTTCCCAAATACCGTTTGCCAGAAGACTTATATCAACTCCACCTCCCGTCTCTCCAAGTTTCATGAATACTTTTACCATCCCGGTAACAGTCCCCAGAAAACCGATCAATGGAGCAACAGCAGCAAAAGTCGCCAGAGCTCCTAATCTTTTTTCCAACCGGTGTATTTCCTTATTTAAAGCCGCTTCCAGAATCTCTTTACGTTTGGATATACCAGCTTCGAAATGCTCAATGGCTAATGCAATCAATTTAGCCAGAGGACTGTGTTCTTTTTCTTCGCAGAATTGAACAGCCCTTTCCAGTTGATTCTCAGCTATGTATCCATTAACTTCATCGAAAAAAGCGTCTTTTTTGATTTCCGCTCTTCGGAATTTTATTAACCTTTCTATAATGATCGCTATAGCAATAATGGAAATTATCAAGAGTACTATCATCAGGAAACCGCCTTTTGCGGCAATTCCCAGAAGATTGGTGTCCGATGAAAAAGAATTCACAATACTCTCTAATATTCTACTTAAATCCATTATACCTCCTAAATCTAAATCTTATCCCAGCAGATTTATTCAATCTTTGTTGTCAAATTTTCTTTTAAACTAAAACCTTATTAAATTTACGTCAAGTTGTTTTATCTTAATAAAGAAATTCCCGAATTTTATCGTCACACATTTATCCCAGATAACCAGATAATTATTAGTCATTTAATAAAATCAACTCTAGCATTTTGTCAATTTGACAAATTTGGTCTCTTTATGACCTATTAAAAAGATACTCTAATGCGGACTACAAAATAACCTTTATAGTTCGTAACTATTTATAACACAATATAATAGAGCTACAATAACTCAGCATATCTACCTCTTTCAAGTAGTGGAATACGCTTTGCTAAAGTATGGAGCAGAGGTGGGATTATGAAACGTTATTTAATTTTTATTTTATTCCTTATTATTATCTGGAGTATTCAAGCTGAAACAATAAAAGATTTTACTCTTATATTTGACGAATCAGATTTTCAGATAATAGAAATAGTGAATGATTATTCAATGATTGATATTAGAAAATCAGAATATATTTACAAAACTGAACCTGGTGCTCCTGATCTTCCCTTTTATATGTTTAAAGCAGTTGTTCCCGAAGGAAGTAGAATTGAACAGATCAACTACACTGTTTCCAGTGAAATTTTTGTGCAGAATATCGAAATAATGCCAGTTCAATTATCCGTACCTACCAGCTTAAGGACAGAAGTTCCTTTTGTAAATCCCAACCCGGAATTTTATAATAATAATATTTATCCCCAGGAAATTTATTCCGATGCAAAAATCTTCGTTTCAAGACAATATTACATTCTGAGTATGTTGATCTCACCATTTTCCTACTACCCGGAAGAAAAGACTCTGATCTTAAACCATGAGATCGATCTGCAAATAACTCTTGAAACTGATGATCAAAATTCGGCGTACAGATGGGATGATGGTCTTTTCTACAATATCTGGCAGGATAAGATATTTAATCCTGAAGAACTTGAACCTTATTCCAATCGTTCCCCGATCGATCCCGATGATGTGAAATATCTTATCATCACTTCGGCTGACCTGATGAACACTTTTCAGGAATTTGCTGACTGGAAAACGGATTGTGGATTACCGGCAGAAGTTATAAGCTTGAATCAGATTTACAGCAATTATTCAGGCACTACTGAGCAATTGAAAATAAAGAATTGTATCTATGATTATTACTTGAACAAGGGAACAAATTGGGTCTTGCTTGGTGGAGATAACAGTGTAGTTCCTGTTCAAGGATGTTATGCAATTGTAGGAAACTATACCGACACCAGTATTCCTGCTGATATTTATTATGCCTGTTTTGATGATCAGTTCGATTGGAACGCTAACGGGAATTCATATTATGGTGAAACAAATGATAATATAGATCTTACTCCGGAAGTTATTATCTCCCGCGCACCAGTGAGAACTTCTACCGATGTTACCACCTTTTTTAATAAGACCAGAAATTATAATTTGCTCCATCCTTCCAGTAATTTCACTGAGAAGATGTTACTTATGGGTGTTCAGATCTGGAATACCTGGGATGGCAGAAGTGATGCAGACTGGAGAAATGAAAGAGTTTGGAATGATTATGTAACACCTTACTGGAATGGAACACACTATAGATTTTATGATACCAACACTGATTTTGGCGGTGCATCCTATAATGTAAATGTCTTAAATATGACTGAACAGATCAATTCAGGTTACAATTTTTTATTTTCCGCTACTCATGGTAATGTTGATAAATGGATAATGGAAACAGGGGGAGGATTTACATCCAGTGATGCTTTAGCACTGAATAATCTTGAGACGCAGGGCTTTGTTATGACCATGGCTTGTAATACAAATGCCTTTGATAATAATAACGACCCCTGTCTCAGTGAAGCTTTTCTAAGGAATGAAAACGGAGGAGCAGTCGCTTATCATGGCAGCTCCAGATACGCCTGGGGAATAAATTATACTACCGACTATCATGGGCCATCTTATCGTTTTTCTGATGAGGTTTATGTAAATCTTTTCTCTAATCAGACGATTCCTGATTTGTTTAAATTCGGAGCAGTAGCAACTCAGGCAAAAATCCATTTCCTTCCTTATAGTGGAGATTATGGTGCTTATCGTTGGCTTCAGTTCTCATTGAATAGTATTGGTGACCCGACTTTGGATATATTTACTTCCAATCCAGGTACAATTACAGCATCTGCTCCCGAAAGTATAACTCTTGGTAATAACAATGAAATAACAATATCGACCAACCTTTCATCTGCAAATATTTGTATAACTAATGGAGATGATATTTATATTTACGATGAAACAGATGGTGAAGGTGATTTTATCTTCACTCCTAATACAATCATAGATAATCCTATAATCTATACTGTATCAGCCCATAATTATCAAACCTGGGCCGATTCAATCATGGTAACTCCTGCATTAATTGATCCTCCTGCAGGGGACGGACCTGGTAATACACCCATCGTTAGCGATGTTGAAGATGATAATGGTGGCTGGATAGAATTAGTATTCACACTTTCTCCAAACGATCCATATCATTCATCTGCTGTCACTCCATACATAGATTATTATCAGGTAGAAAAGTCAGATAATGGCACTGAATGGGACTACCTGGATACGATCAACCTGGAAGCTGCTGATGAATATGATAATCGATCAGTTCAATTGAACGTAACTGCATCACCCGACCAGATCTATTACCGAATGGCTGCGGCTATTGAATTAAACGGTTCAAATCAACTTTCAAACTGGGTTGATGCGGGAACTGCCTCCTCTGCAGATGAAACACCTGCTTTTGCTGATTTTACTGTTTTCCTGGAAGGACCATACAATAGTAATAATGTTATGGATCACAACTTGGAGACAAACAATCTTATACCTTTTAACTCCCCTTATGATGAAATGTTCATTGAAGAACTCCCCATGGATAACGGTTACCATATCATCGACTGGGTTCAGATTCAATTGAGAACAGAGCCAGATGGAGATGATCTTTTCTCAACCAGTGCATTTTTACTTAACGACGGTAGTATAATAGATATTAATGGTAATAGATCATTACCTTATTATTATACTTCCGGAATAAGTTATTATATAATCATCCGCCATCGAAATCACGTAGATATAATGTCTGCCATGCCCTATTTTCTATCCGACAATCCCGAAGAACCCGCTCAAATCGATTTAAGTTTAGCCGAAACGATTTATGGTATCGGATATAATACTCTCAGCGATTTAAATCTGGCAATGGTTTCGGGAGATGGTACTGGAAACAATCAAATCCAGAACGATGATAAGAACGATGTCTGGAAGATCCAGGTAAATCAGAGCGGATACCTGGCTGGTGATTTTAACCTTAATGGTGAAGTACAGAATGATGATAAAAATAATTACTGGAAGCGCAATGTAGGGAAAGGATCTACTGTGCCTTTGAACGGATCAAGAGAAATGGATCCGATAATTGTATTGGATAAGAACCTGGCTTCCAACCGTTTGACTTTTGCCTTCGAAAATCCACTAATTTCCCATGATGGATATTATTTTGAATATGATGTAACTATACAATCCAGTAGAGAAAATACTAAAATCGGTGATATTAACCTTTATATAAACTATAATGATCTTGCTTTTGGTGATAATCTATGCAGAAGAAATGGTGTCGATCTCATTCTTGGAGAATTTTTCCAGCAGGAACTTATTCCAGGAGTATCATTATATAATACTCCGATTATCGCCGATAATACAGAATCCAGACTGGGAATTCAGGTCGGCTACAACTTTCCTCAACAACCTGAATTAACAGATAATTTACCTAGGAAATCTGTCTTACTCTTCCATGTCAAAATGTTAATAAATGATCCTGACCATACTTCTTTGCTAAGCTTTGAAAACTCCAACGAAGTGCCTATGAACGGGCAACAATACTTAAGTAATAATATCGATCACTTTTCTGTTATTAACCTGAGTAATTCTCTAGATATTCTTTTAACCCCTCATGTCATCGATAGGGAAGAAAGAAATCCCGAGTTGAATATTATTTCAAACTATCCCAATCCCTTTAATCCTTCTACACAGATCAGTTTCCAACTCGGTTATGACTCCTATTGTGATCTGACAATATACAATGTTAAAGGGCAGCAGGTTAAACAATTATTTAAGGGAAATGTGACTGCAAATGAATTGAAAAATATAATCTGGCAGGGAACAGATAACAATAGCAAACGTGTTTCATCCGGATTATATTTCTATAAATTGCAGACTGAAAAAGAATCTATTTTAAAGAAAATGATTCTTTCAAAGTAAATAATCCCAGATAATATCAATAAATCAAATCCGTTATCATAGAACTTTTATCTAAATAATTTGACAAAGAACAATCTTATCACATTATCTTACAAATATATGATTTTATTAAATTTACAAAGGATAATATACATGAAGAAATTATTATGTTCAGTTGTAATAATTCTTCTATTTGATCTTCTTTTCGGAGTTGGAGTAATCTTTACCTTTGCTAATCATGAACTTACAGAAAATGATACCTTTTTAGAATTTGATATAATGCTTCAAGCTGATGCTCTTGGAACAAAACTGGGAGATACCCAGACATATCTGATCTATAATACCTCCGCTTTCGGTGATAATGTGGTTTATAATAATAATGTAACTATAGAAAAGGGTGATCTGATCTCAGGTGAAATAGTCCCGGGTGTTTTTCTTTATTCTGATCCAAATTTAGGTGATAATCAGCCTAATATTATAGGAATTCAAATTAATTACCTATTTTCTGATAATTTCCCCTCGTTAGGCAGTCAGGTTTTAACATACCCCCTACAACTAATTCATTTCAAATTATTTATTGTCGACAGTGGGCAATACAGTGATCTTGCTTTTGATGATTTATTGATGATCGGGCAACAATACCAGTCAGATAATGAAACACAATATTATCCGGTGATAGCTACATCGACTCTAAATACTGCTTTAGAATACCCAGAAATACCGGAGAATGTGGTTATTACTCTCATTAATAATGGAACTCAAATTGAGATTAGCTGGACAGGGTCGGTGGACTATATCTACGAAATTTATTCATCCAGTTCACCTTATGATGGATTCCAATTAAATATTACCGGCATATTTCTTGAGAACAAGTGGGTTACTTCAATTATAGATGCTCCAAAATTGTATTATCTAGTTCGGGCAACAAACTGAATTTATCAAAAACACAGTATGCGCCGGTTGAGAGATTCGCCCATTCCGAATTGTTGTAACCAGTTGGAATTGGGTCGCCATTTCTATAATGCGTTATTTTAGATTCTCCATCATCAATTCCTGGTCACCAATTATTAAAGTCTGATATACATTGCCGTCTACGTCGGTAACAGTACTACTAGCGCCAATATAAGTTGTAAACTGCCATACATCACCCATTGTAGAATTATCTTGATCGTCGTGTGCATCTATCTTCCAATAATATGTAGTTTCTTCATTTAGTGTTCCAGGATCATAACTTGTACTGGTTTGATCGGAATTAACGAGTGGTGGGTCGGAGCATTCCCAAGATAAATCTGTGTTAATTGAAACATTAACTGCTTCATCAGAAGGGGATGAATCAAAAGACATTGGTGGTGGATTGTTTCCAGTTGGTCCTTTGTCATCACAACCGAACGCAATTAAAATAATTGCAAATAAAAACCTTCCGATATTCTGAAAAAGCCGTAAAAATCAACCTAAACATGCGTTAAGAAATCCAATGATTTTAATTTTTTTCCGGGGATGCCTGATATTCATTGCACCCATCCCCCGAGAAATTGTAAATTTATAATATATAACTTTATTATTAATAAGTAAATCCGTATAAGAAATGGCATAAAATTTGATATGAATATTGATGTCACTTTTATAGCGCCTGATTTCGTTTGGAAGAAATGTTCATTTCTTTTAGCTTGATCCGCCTTCGCCAAGGCTACGTCG
>JAUVIJ010000044.1 GCA_030592835.1 Candidatus Cloacimonadota bacterium
AGGAGTTGATAATGACGAAAGAGAATTATAATGAGATCATTGATTTTGCTATAAATAAAGAAAAAGAGGCTGTTGCTTTTTATCAGGATCTGCAAACCAGAGCCAAATTTGCTGCCCAGAAAGAAATGTTCAATGAATTTGAAAATATGGAGAGGGGGCATATCACAATACTGGAAAATATCAGAAATAAGGGATTCAGCAACCTTGAACAGAAAGAAGTTAAGGATTTGAAGATCAGTGACTACATCGTAGAGATCGAGCCATCTGATAATATGAATTATCAGGATATAATCATCATGGCAATGAAAAAAGAAGCAGCAGCAAAAAATCTTTATAATAACTTGGCTTCAAATTTTGCAGGAACGGATGCTGAATTGATGTTCAAAAGACTGGCTGTCGAAGAAGCTATGCATAAATTGCAATTTGAAAAACTATATGATGACGAAATACTGAAAGATAATTAAACTAGAAGGTTAAAATGAATAAATTTTCTCTGAATGAAGTTATTGAAATGGCGGTTCAGATCGAGAAGAGTGGGTATACATTTTACGAAACTGCCTTAAAACGTAAAGACCTGGATGAAAAATCCAGAGAACTTCTGACAACGCTTAAAAATGATGAGATAAATCATGAACAGACCTTTAAAAAATTGAGAGATGATCTTGATATCAATGATATATTAGCTGCCGGAGATTGGCAGCAGATCAGCAGTTATCTGAAGAATATTTCCGATGCTCATATTTTTGCAAAACCTGATATGGCTATAAATCTAGCAACCACAGCCAAAGATTATAAAGAGATCATCATCAATGCGATTACCTTTGAAGAAGACACTCTGCGCTATTTTCATTCCTTAGATAAACATGTTACGGATTCAAAGACAAAAGGTATCATCAGAAAGATTATCGATGAAGAAGTGAATCATGTCACGAAATTGAGGTCCTTCCTGCAAAAAGCTTGATAATGTTGGAGGTTATATGCTGACAGATCTGGAAATAGCCCGGGCAACAAAACTGAAAAAAATAACTGAAATTGCAGAATCTATTGGTTTATCTTCTGAAGATCTCAGACAAATTAAGAAATTTCGATATGATAAACTATCTGTCTGTATTGCCAAAGGAACCGGCAGCAATTCATATTGATATTGATGTTCAGGAAAATATAAACGGACTTTTTTAGAATCCGAGGATAGAATGAACAACTTATTTTTACAGCAGAAAAACATGAAGCGTATGTTATATGCTCTTGTTCCGATCACAATTTTCGGCATCTTCCTTTTTGGCTGGAGAGTGCTGGCGGTAGTGCTGATCTCTAATATCGTTGCTGTTATTACCGAGTATCTTTTCATTAAAGGGAAAAAGAACGGCAGGATATCTATGGCTGTTTTCGTTTCGGGAACCTTACTAGCTCTTTCCCTTCCACCTACAATACCCTTCTGGATGGTTGCAATCG
Source organism: Candidatus Cloacimonadota bacterium (assembly GCA_030592835.1). Classification (GTDB taxonomy): domain Bacteria; phylum Cloacimonadota; class Cloacimonadia; order Cloacimonadales; family TCS61; genus JAUVIJ01. The sequence continues at coordinate 1,453 of JAUVIJ010000044.1, forward strand.
GAGCTATCGTAGGGATCAGTTTCGGTAAAATGGTTTTTGGCGGTTTTGGAATGAATCTCTTTAATCCGGCAATAGTTGGGAGAACCTTCATCTATATTTCTTTCGCTAATGCTCTTACGCTACGCTGGTTAAAACCTTTTACTTCCTGGCCAGGCGGATTTGTGTATTTTCAGAATCTGAACAATCTAACTTCAGCAACTCCCTTGATCCTGTTTAGAGATTCCGGGAAACTGACCGAAATTCCCGAATTGCTTTTTGGTATAATTCCGGGAAGTATCGGGGAAACTTCAACTCTTCTGATCTTATTGACCGGTATTTATCTAATTTTAACCAAAACAGCCAAATGGCAACCTATTCTGGCAACTTTGGGAAGTTTTTTATTGTTTTCCTGGTTCTTCAGGAGTCAGAACCCACTGCCTTTTCTTCTGAGTGGAGGTATTATTTTCGGTGCTGTTTATATGACGACCGATCCGGTATCAATGCCCAAAGATAAGAGAACTATCTGGATCTATGGTATAATCATAGGAAGCCTGACAGCATTTATCAGAAAATTCTCCCTGTTTGTAGGAGGATTCTCTTTTGCCTTACTGATAGCGAATACTTTTTCACCAATAATCGAATATGGATTCAAACAGATTAAAGCGAAACGGAGTAAATAAGTGGGTACTTCCCGAACAGATTTTAAGGATACAAGATTTTATCCAGTTATTTTTATGATCCTGATTACCGTGGTATTCATAGGTGTATTAGCTACTTTTTACTATGCAACCGAGGAAAAGGTGCGGGGTTACCAGGAAGAAAACCTGAAGCAAATGATCCTCAAACTATTTGATTTTCCATCCGATAATATCCGGGAAGATTATCAGAAATATATTATTGAAATCACACTTGATGAATATGACTACTCTTTTTATCGTGCAGTACAGGATTCGGTGAATCTTGGTATTTGTTTTCCTATCTCGGGAAGTGGACTATGGGGTACAATAACAGCTCTTTTAGCGGTAACTCCTGATATGAATGAGATCATAGCTCTGGAAATAGTATCCCAGAATGAAACACCCGGACTGGGTGGACGGATCACTGAAAACTGGTTTAAGGAGCAATTTAGGAATAAACAAATTATTATCGGCAAGAATATCATCAAGTTCGAGTTAATACCGGAAGAAGAAAAACAGAAGGATAATGAAGTAAAACAAATAACTGGAGCATCACAATCGAGTAAAGCAGTTGTCTCGATATTATACAACGAAATGAGGAAAATAGCATCACTCATAGGATTTGATTATGAATAAGAAAAAAGAAATATTTATGATCAGTGCCTTTACTGAGAATTCGGTCTGGAGACAGATACTTGGTATTTGTTCTGCGCTGGCAGTAACAAATCTGATGCAGAATAGTCTGGTTATGGGATTAGGTGTTATTTTTACCCTGGCGCTTTCGGGTTTTACGATTTCTCTGTTGAGGAAATATATCCCCCGTCGTATCAGGATGATGGTACAAACCCTGATTATAGCTTCTTATGTGATCATTGTCGATCTTATACTAAAAGCCTATTTTCCGGAGATCAGCAAATCTTTGGGTCCTTATGTAGCATTGATCATTACTAATTGTATTATTATGGGAAGAGCGGAAGCATTTGCCGGAAAAAACAAGCCCTTTGATTCCATGATCGATGGTATAGGTGCGGGATTCGGCTACATGCTGGTTCTATTGATAATCGCTTTTGTAAGAGAGCTTTTCGGATTCGGGACTCTATTTGGCTACGAGATTCTGGGGGATTGGTGGACGGGATGGTCCATAATGATCATGGCACCCAGTGCGTTTTTCATGCTGGCAATTTTGATCTGGATAATAGAAGGTCCTCTAACAACCAGGAAAAAATAATATAGGTGATAATATGGAAATAAACGCTTTCATCATTTTTATTGCAGCCATATTTACCAGTAATATCCTCCTGACGAATTTTCTGGGAATGTGTTCCTTCCTGTCTGTTTCACGGGAAGTGGAATCTTCTCTGGGTTTAGGACTTGCCGTATTTTTTGTGATGACCTTCACAACTGCGATCAATTTTGTTGTTTATCATTTCATACTTGTACCTTTGAACATCATCTATCTGCAATATATCATCTTCATCATTGTAATTGCGGCCTTTGTTCAGTTAACTGAGATGATTATCGAACGATTTTCTCCGGTTTTATATTATACTCTGGGTATCTTCTTGCCATTGATCACGGTAAACTGTGCCATCCTGGGTGTTTCCCTGTTTCTCGTTATCCGTGATTATAATTTTTTGCAGTCTGTCCTTTATGGCGCTGGAAGTGGTATTGGCTGGTTTATAGCTATCCTGGCTCTTGCCGGGATCAGACAGAAGGTCAAATATAACTATGTACCTGCTGGATTACAGGGAGCAGGTTTAAGCCTTATTATTACAGGAATAATGGCACTGGCTTTTATTGGGTTTTCTGGTATCGTTGTCATTCAGTAAATTGGAGTTTTGATGATAGTCGTTATTGTAAATACGGTATTAATAGTATCAGGAATATCGGGATTACTGGCATTACTTCTCGTGATTGCTGATATGCTGTTCGCAAATTACGGCGAATGTAAAATTAATATCAATGGTAAGAAAGAATTGAATTTAAAAGGAGGAAGTTCTTTACTGACTCTATTGAATGAGAGTGGAATCTATCTGGCATCTGCTTGTGGGGGTAGGGGAAGCTGCGGATTCTGTAAATGCAAAATTACCCAGGGAGGAGGACCACTTCTTCCTACAGAAAAACCTTTCCTGAATAAAACTGAAATCAACAACCAGATTAGATTATCCTGTCAGGTTAAAGTCAAAGAAGATATCAGCATTGAAATCCCTGAAGACATATTCAATATCAGGAAATTTAAAGCTAGAGTTACCGATATTAAAGATCTAACTTATGATATTAAAGAATTGACCCTTCAATTGATAAAACCTGATTCAATAGATTTCAAGCCGGGACAATATATACAACTGGAAGCACCACCTTATGAGAAAAGTAAACAACCAGTGAGCAGAGCTTATTCAATTTCTAACGCTCCTTTTGAAAAGGATTTTATCCAGTTGATTATCCGGCTGGTACCTGATGGTCTGTGTACAACTTATGTGTTCGAATACCTTCAAGTTAATGATATTGTTAATGTTACAGGACCCTTCGGTGATTTCTATATCCGCGATACTCAGGCAGATATGCTTTTTATTGCTGGGGGATCAGGGAAAGCACCAATAAAATCAATGCTGGAATACCTGGTCAAAAATAAAAGCCGGAGAAAAATGGTATATATGTTTGGTGCCCAGACGAAAAAAGATCTCTATTATACGGCTTTGTTAGAAAAATACGAGAAAGAATTGCTTGACTTCACCTACGTTCCAGTTTTATCAAAACCAACTCAAGAATGTGAATGGGAGGGGAAATGCGGATATATTCCGCCATACTTCCCCGAATATATCAAGGATCCCAAGAATACAGAAGCGTATCTTTGTGGCAGTCCTGGTATGATAGCCGCTGTAATCAAGGGTTTAAAAGAGAATGGAGTTCCGGAAGATAAAATATATTATGATAGTTTTGCTTAAAGAGGTGGATTATGAAAGAAACTCCTCATGAAATCAAGATCCACAACAATCTGAAAGCGGGAGTGATCTCTATTGATGGATTCCTTGGAGATGATAGTAGACATTACCATGAGATCATTGTGGAAGATAGAAACGAATTATTAAAACTGAATACAACAACGGAAGAACTGGCTGATAGAATGAACTACTTCACGGAGATTTCTTTTGAACACTACGAAGGCTCTGTTCTCATAGACGATCATTACGAAGTGGAATATAGATCTTATCGGGGCAAAATCCTTTGTCCTTTCTTTCACCCTGGCCTGTTCCGCAAAGGAGAGATCTTTCTTTATAATAAGAAAAATGATATTCGTATATGCTGGACACCTCTCAATATTCATATGATCCGGGAACATTGCTTTCTGGAGGGAAAAGGATCAAAACACAGATTAGAACCTAAGGAGCTGTATAGATCGCTATTTGAGTGATCTGTCATTAGTAAAATGAACAGAAATAAAATTCTGATCATATTTCTTTATTTATCCTTCATTTTTCTTTCTGCTCAGGATCTGGAGCAGAAAAAACAGCAATTAGAGAAACTGAAGAAAGAGATCTCTAATCAGGAAAATATTATTCTGGAAAAAGAGGCAAAGAAGAAACAAAGTGAAAAAAGTTTGAAATCAACTTTGCAGAGTAAGGACAAAACTGATAAAGAGATTACAAATCTGACCCGGAAAGAACAGATGGCCAAAAAAAAGCTGGATAGTACAATTTCCAATCTAAATAATACATCCGAGAATCTGAAACAATTGAACAAATTATGTGAGCAAGAATATAACCTGCTTTTTCAAACACATTTTCTGGGATTAATATCTCCCGCTAAAGACCTGGAAGCTCACCTCTTAGCGGATCTTCTGGTAAATACGGTCAACGAGATCTTCAAATTCAGCAATAGATTAAATGTTCTTGAAAGTGATAAAGAGACAAAAAACAGGAAATATGAGGACTTCATCTGGTCAAGAATAGTAGCCAAGAAGAAGCTACGAAAATACGATGATCAGATCTCTCAGCTTGAGGTTAATATCGATCAGTATAATATTGAGAAGGAACAGGCTCTAGTTCTAAAACAGCAATTTGAGAATGAAGCTTCTTCCTTGGATGAACTCATTTCAAAACTGCAATCTGATTATACAAGCAACGATTATAGTTACACTTTTTCCACTCCCAAATTGATCTGGCCGGCAAAAGGAGAGATTATCCGGTATTTTGGGATTCAGAAACATGATAATTATAAAGTAACTTTGAAGAACAATGGAATCGATATTGCTTTGGAAAAGGGAACCCCGATTAAAGCTGTAGAGGACGGTGTCGTAGCCTATGCCGAATGGTATGAAGGAGCAGGTAAACTGGTTATCCTGAATCATCAGAATGGCTTCTATTCCCTATATTCTCATAATAGCAGGATCCTCGTTTCTAAGGGCGACTCTATCAATAAGAATCAGGAAATTGCCTTATCAGGTCAAACCGGCTCTACAGAAGTTCCCTGTCTGCATTTTGAACTTCGAAAACGGGGGACACCGGTAAATCCATTAGAGTATCTGGAATAATGAAAACTTTCCATGATTTCAAGGATATCCTGACCTTAGACTGGCAGGATAAAGTTTTTTTACATTATACCGGGAACATGTTCGGTATAGGCTGTAATGCTTTTTCCAGAAAAGCTGTAGACAGGATTTCCAAGTTGAAAGGCAGGGAAGATCAAAGGGGATATATTATCTTGATTCCCGATCGTTCCTGGCTGACAGATTTCGGTATTTTGACCGATCCTGGAATAGATCGTCTTTTGCAACAGTATTGGCCTGGCAACCTGTCTGTTATATTCCCGGATCGTCAAAACAGATTTTCTCATATTTCCCTTAAAAATAATATTGCAGTAAGGGTTCCAACAGACCTTCTCTTGAGAGAATTTCTCAAGCGGGTTAAGAAACCTATTATCAGTACAAGTATAAACTTGAGAGATGAACCACCCCTGATAACTTTGTCAGCGATTAAAATACAGAAAGAAGATTGGTTTGATTTTGCTCTTCTTCCGGAGTTGTTCAGTGATCACAAACCCGTGCCCTCTACTGTTATTGATACTTCCGGTGAAGAAATAAATTTTCTCAGGGAAGGATCAATAAAGTTTGAAGACCTTCAATTATCCTACGAGCAACCCCTGATCCTTTTTGTTTGTACAGGTAATATCTGCCGAAGTCCGCTGGCTGAATATTCAGCTAGGAAATTGATGATCGAGAAAGGATTGAAATTCAGGATTGCTTCCGCCGGATTTTTACAGAATAATATTAAAATTTCTACAAATTCATTCAAGATTTTGTATGAACAGGGTATAGATTCATCATTACACCTATCTCGTAAATTGACACAGGCAATAATTGGAAATAGCTGGCTTATCCTGACGATGGAAAATATCCATAAAGAAAAACTACAACTGCTGGAACCCAATGCAGCAGGCAGAATCTACACTCTGTCCGAATTTTGCGGTTCCGAATTTTGTGATCCAGATTGTGATATTGATGATCCATACGGTCTGGATATTGAGTCATATCGGGAAACATATCTTACGATCGAAAAGAGAATTGTAAAATTAATTGAAATATTGCAACAGGAGGAAAGGTGAAAATGGGTTTTATATTTAGCGGTTTATTTTGGGGAATTATCCTGGTGATTTTCGGATTAACTGTTATCGTAAAAGCAGTGTTCAACATTGATATTCCGGTATTTCGTATAATCTTTGCTGTTGTTCTCATTTATTTCGGAGTGAAAATACTGGTCGGGAATAGAACCAGGATCAGCCATGGTAATTCAATAATATTCGACAAAGCAAAGATAACTTCAGTAAAAGGTGAAAATGAATATAACATCATTTTCGGTTCCGGTGATATCGACCTGACGGATATTGAATTAACTGAAGATAAACATTTTGCTGAAGTAAATGTAGTCTTTGGCTCCGGAAAAATCTTCATAGACAAAGATATTCCTGTAATCATTAAAGCAACGTCTGTTTTTGCTGATTGCCAACTCCCGAAAGGGAATTCCGGGTTTTTTGGTGAAAGAATCTACAAATCTGACAGCTATTCTCGAGATGATCCAGCACTTACACTTGAAGTGACGGTTGTATTCGGGAATGCAAATATTATCGCCAGATGAAGGAAGAACTTAGAGATTTTGTTGCAGATCTGATTGAAACAGCAGCAGGAAATGATCTGATTCTGGATGACGAAAAGGATATAAATTACGGAATTAAATTAATTTTTCGTAGGCAGAATGACCAGATCCCGATCAATGTATACTGTAACAAAAAAGGACAAATATCCACAGTAGTTACCGCCAAAAAAGTAAATCCTTTATATTCTACCATTTATTCAATTCTAGCAGATGTTATATATTCTTCCCAACTCAAACATGGATGGACAACCTGGATAGGAACCGATGAATCCGGTAAAGGAGATCTCTTCGGTCCTCTGGTTGCGTGTGGTTTTCTTACTGATAAACGAATAAATCCGAAATTGATGGAGCTTTCAGTACGGGATTCCAAAAAGATTGCTACTGACAAAATACATGAAATTGCAGAAAAATTATTGAAAAATTACCGGAACCGTATCGAGATTATTGTTCTGGAACCAGCTAAATATAATGAACTATATGAAAAATTTCTCAAACAGAATAAAAAACTTAATGAACTGCTAGCTTGGATGCATGCCAGAATTATTCTGAATATGAACAAGAAAAGAAAATTTGACGGTGCAATTGTAGATAAATTCGCGCCGGTTTCAGTATTGCAGAAATCAATAAAAGATCTGCGCAATTTATCTGTTCTGGCATTTGAAAAAGGAGAAATTGATCCCGCAGTAGCCGCAGCCTCAATCATTGCCCGGCATTTCTTTCTGATGGGATTGGAAAATCTATCAGATAAATACAAAATAAGACTTCCCAGAGGTTCTGGTAAAGAAGCCGATAAGATCTTAGAGGATTATATTAATAAATATGGATCCAGTACTTTAAACAAAATTGCAAAACTTAATTTTAAGAATGTTAAAAAAGTTAAAGGCCTGTTATGATACAAAATTTCAAAAAATATTCTCCCAAAATCGGTTCAGGTAGCTGGATTGCCTCCAATGCCTATATTATTGGCAGGACAGAAATTGGTGAGAACTGTTCTATCTGGTTTGGATGTACAGTTCGGGGTGATGTTAATTATATTAAAATAGGAGATAGATCTAATATTCAGGATGGCAGCGTGCTTCATGTTACCGGTCCTTTAAAGACAGCGGGTTCAAATGGTTTCCCGTTGATTATCGGTAACGATGTAACCATTGGTCATAAAGTCATGCTGCATGGATGTACTATCAATAATGGTTGTCTGATTGGTATGAGTGCAACCATCCTGGACGGTGCAGTTATCGGTAAAGAATCCATGGTCGGAGCAGGATCACTGGTCACTCAAAATAAACAATTCCCTGCCCGTAGCCTTATCTTGGGATCACCTGCTGTTTTCGTCAGGAAATTATCTGATCTCGAAGTAAAAAAACTTTATGAATCTGCTGAACATTATGTTCTTTATAAAAATATTTATTTGAACGGATAATGAAAAATACAGTCGTTCTTGATTCCATGCCTGATATCTTCTGGGAAAAAACAAGGCAATCCGGGTGGGATAAATATATAAAACCTGCGAGTAAATCTGTAATTGCAGATGCAGAAATCGCCATTATCAGAACCAGGACTAAATTTGGAGGACAACTCTTTTCTAAAATGCCACGACTTTCTCTAATCATCAGAGCAGGAAGTGGCTATGATAATATTGATCTACAGGAAGCTAAGAAACGGCAGGTTCGGGTATGTACGACTCCGGAAGCCAATAAAACAGCAGCCTATGAACACACATTATCACTGATCCTGGCCTTACTAAAAGGTCATCAGATCGGCAAAGAAGCGATCCTGCATAATAAATGGAAACAAACCTGCTCCAAAAATTGGGAGATTTCTGATTTACAGGCTCTGATAGTTGGAGCGGGAAGGATAGGATCTCTTATAGCAGACACTCTTCTGGACTGGGGAGCTGTTGTGAAAATCGTAGATCCGTATCTCAGTGATGTTTTCGTGAAGCAAAAAAGATACAAAATAACAAATTATCAGGATGGTTTGAAATGGTGTAACTTGGTAACATTTCATTGTCCCTTGAGCTGGGAAACTAGAGATTATTTCTCTCTGAACAGCTTGGATCTGCTGTCTCAACCAATCTGGATAGTCAATACTGCCAGAGGCTTTATTGTTAACGAGTTAGCTTTAAAGACCGGACTTGAACGAAACAAGATCAGAGGAGTCGCTTTGGATGTATTTTCCAGGGAACCATGGACCCATCAGGACTTTACTCCCTTCAACAATGTCTACCTTACTCCTCACACTGGAGCCTACACGGATAAAGCTGAAAAAAGATTAGTGTCTGAAATAATGAAGACATGGGATGATTTCTGTTATAAAAAAATTCTTAGAAATGAAGTTAACTATAGATTTTATAATGATAAGATAGAAAGGTAACTCATTATATTGTAGAATATTACATTTATATTTTAAAGCCAGCAATATTTTTTTCAAGGAAAAGTAAAAATTTATTTGACACGTGTAGGTATAGTTTCAATTTTGCCGAACCTGTTTCAGTAGAGTCGGGTTTTTGTTCATTTTCAGTAATAAATAATAGAAGTGCAAGTTGAGTGGTGGTCAGGAAGTTAATGATG
>JAUVIJ010000061.1 GCA_030592835.1 Candidatus Cloacimonadota bacterium
CAATAAGATCATCAATTATGAACAAAATCCATATCTTGATCAAAACTGGTTCACAAAAGCCATGATGGTCTCTCATATCCAGAATGATCCGTGGCAACCATACCATACTCCGAAAGAAACCAAGATGGCAGTTAGAGAAAAACTGCTTGATTACAGTTATACGATCGTGGATACTTTTATCTCACCCTATCAGTCAAATCCCACTCAATTGGAAAATCTGATAAATCAAGGTTATACCTTTATTAATTACCGCGGATCAGGAGGACCCGGACACTGGTCGGATGGCTCCCATTTGTTCGCTATCGATAATATTCTTAATCTGAACAATGGATTCATGTTGCCTATGGTTACCAGTATAACCTGTGCTGGTGGTGATTTTGCCGCTTCAGGAATGTCCAGTTGTTTTGGTGAGGTCTGGCTCAGTGCCGGAAATCCGGGAGTTCCCAAGGGTGCTATCGGATTTATTGGACCCAGTGAATGGGACACAAAAGTACCTTTTAATAATGCTCTGGATATGGGTATTTACCAGGGAATAACCCAGGAAGGTCTTTCCACTTGCGGATCGATGCTTCTGCGGGGTAAGATGGAATTGTATTTGAATTATCCCAATAATCATGCCTGGGGAAATTCCACCAATTCCGATCAGTTTTATTTCTATGTTTATAATCTTCTCGGTGATCCCGGACTTGCTATCTGGACAGATTATCCTCAAATAATTGATCTTGAAATTCCAGACAACTTTTTTTACGGGATGAACTATTTTGACGCTCAGATAAGTAATGACCTCCAGGATCTTGATGGATTCACGGTTGCTATAACTGTAAGTGACAGTTTACTGGTATGCGGCTTTTCTGATGAAAGCGGTCTGGCAAGGATCATTTGTGACCTAACACCAGGAATGTACGAAGTGACAGCTTCGAAATATGGATACCTGCCTGTAACCCGATCTTTTTCAGTTATAGAGGGCGATATCATCTCTATAGAACAGTATTCCTTTTCACCCGGCACAAACTACAATTCAGAAATTAATGTTATTTTTGAACTGAGGAATCAAAGCGATATCGATGCTGTTGATATAGATCTGTCTTTATCATCAGATTCAGCAGCATTAACCATAATCGAGGATGAGATAACGATAGACACCCTTTTATCCCAGGAGAATATCATTCTCTCTCTACCAATCCATACTTGGCAGATCTGGCAGGATTCACTGTCAGTTGAAATGATTCTGAATATCGAAAGCAACCTGGGAATACAGACTTACCTGATCCCGATAACTATTCTATCTCCGGAGCTGAATGTAAGCGGCTTTTTGATTAACGGCTCAGGTACAATTCTGGAACCTAACTCCGAATTGAGCCTGGATATTATCATGACTAATTACGGTTCTTTAATCTCACCCGGAATAGATCTTTTTCTCTCTTGCGAGGAACTTTTGATCGATGTTACTCAACCAGTAAGTCAGTTGATCGAGCTGAATCCAGGGGAATCTCAGCAGCTTCAATCATCTTTCAATATTACCACTGGGGAACTTTTTGCAGGAGAAGATATCGAATTTTTAATTGAATGTCTGAATGATGACCTTGTGATTCAGGAATTATTTTTTTCCGTTCCCGTAGGTTCTCCTGATCATCAGGATCCCACAATCTCAGAGTATGGCTATATCGCCGTTGAAAGTAATGATCGGGTCGAATACGACCCTCCTCTTTACGAATGGATCGAACTAGATCCGGAATATGGAGGATCAGGACAGATGATAACCGGTGATCACATCATAGCAGACGGTTATACAGCAAATCTGGAACTTCCTTTTCTTTTCTCATATTATGGAAATTTTTACAGTACTATCTCGATCTGTTCCAATGGTTGGTTATCCATGGGTACAACAGAGCTTGTGTTTCATCGTAACCGGTATATACCTTCAGGATCGGGTCCGAGAGCTATGATTGCTCCCTTCTGGGATGATCTATCCGAAGGAACGATTTATGCCGATTTCGATTACGAAAATCATATTTTCATAGTTGAGTGGTCAGGATTTTACAGTACTTACGATCCTGAACTCGAACAGAATTTCGAAGTTATACTCTACGATCCCAGATATTATCCCTCAGAAAATGGCGATGGGATCATCAAATTCCAGTATAAAGATATCCACAATATTGACCAGGAAGAGAATTATGCAACTGTCGGTTTAGAAAACGAATACCAGACCGAGGGTTTATTGATATCTTATGCCAATATCTATCCCGAAACTGTGCATGAACTTGTAAATGAAACCGCAATAATTTTTCGAACCCGAAGAGCTGCTCCATTGGCTCTGATATCAGTTGATTCGGAACAGATCAATAAAATTATCCCGACCAACTCCAGTAGTAGTGAATTGATCACTTTAACCAATACAGGATCCGATGATCAGGAACTCGTCTATAATCTTTCAATTTCACATTTTTCCAGAAAAGGAAATGATCCTGGCAATACCGGCAGGGATATCAGTAATGATTTCATTTTAAATTCCTCTGTACCATATGTAGCTATTTTTCCTATAGATCTATTATTTTACCTGGTCCATATGAATATTGATAACGAAGATATTATTGGAGTAACTCTTGATTTTCCGGACGGATTTTTTATCAATTCCGCTTCACCTCTTGGCACATTGAATTGGAATCTGGAATCTGGGGATGGAGTTGAGATTTCCTGGGGATTTGGGAATGGAGAACCTATCGAGGAACCTGGGGCATATTCCCTTAATATTAATACAACCATCGATCCATTACACACTGAACCGGTAGAGATCTTCTGGTATATCGAAGGTGATGGTTCCGGATCTGAACCTCACTCTGTTGAAGGTTCCGTAACCCTTTATCCTACTTCCGATATTTATATCTGGATAGATTACCCCAACGGTTTCGAAACCCTGGTCTATGATGATCAGGAAACTATCAATTGGGATTCTTACGGTGAGCTTGATCTTGTCGATATAGATATCTCCCTTGATAATGGCCAGACTTGGATTCCTGTAGCTGAAAATATTACAAATTCCGGGAACTACCAGTTTAACGTCCCCGGACCTTTATCGCCAAATTGCCTGGTTAAAATAAGCTCCCCTGATGATCAATATTACGATATATCCGATAATCCTTTTGAGATCACTGCTCTGGATATTATTTATCCGGGTATCGGTTCTGAACTTACTTATGGAATTGTAGATACGATTAAGTGGCACAATCTATCCTCATTCGATATAATAAACATTGAATTATCAAGAGATAATGGTTTCAGTTGGAACATGATAGCAGAAGGTATTTCCAACATTGGGGAGTATACCTGGGAAATTCCCGGTCCTCCATCTGATCAATGTCTATTAAAATTATCAGACCCTCATACAAACATATTCAATATAACTGAAGGTAACTTCAGCATTGTAGATTCTCCGATTAACTGGCTGCAACTGGATAATTACAGCGGCACATTGGCTGGTGGACAACAAGAACTAATTGAAATTTCTTTCGATACTACCGATCTGGAACCGGGGATTTACGAAGCTTATCTGAATATTCTGACCAGCATCGGTCAGAGGATCAATATCCCGGTAATAATAGAAACCATTTCTGGACAGACTATTCCTGTAATCCGCGATTTTATTAACTTTCCCAATCCTTTCAAACAGGCAGGGGCATGTCGCAGTCCTGGAACAACAATCAAGTTTCTTTTATCAAAGCAGGAAAATGTAAACCTGATTATATATAATATCAAAGGTGAGGTGGTTAGAGAACTCGTTGATGATCTGCTGGATCCGGGTGAACATAATATAGTCTGGGATTGTATGGATAAGAAAGGTCAGAAAGTATCATCCGGAATTTATTTCTACAAACTGAAAACCAGTGAATCCAACCATATCAGAAAAATGGTCCTGGTAAAATAGTATATGATCAGAGTTAAATTTTACAGTTTACTGAGAATTCATCTTCAGTCTGATGAAATGAGATTAAAGGCGGATGATATTTCGAAAAACTTGGCAGATCTGTAAATGAACTGGAAAACCTGATCTATTCAGTAAATGCTTAAATGAAATTTCACAGAAAATCTATTCGTTTACAAAATTATGATTATTCACAATCGGGCGCATATTTTATAACGATTTGTACACATAAAAGAGAATGGTTGTTCGGTAAAATTCTTAACGAAAAAATGTTATTGAATGAATTTGGAAATATCGCCAGAGATGAATGGTTGGAAACACCAAAAATCAGATCAAATGTAGAGCTTGGTGAATTTATAATAATGCCAAATCATCTTCACGGAATAATCTGGATAAAAGATTTTGAGAGAGATAGTAAGGGCGTATCAGTTGGAGGTAAGGGAAAAAGTAAGGGCGTATTGCGTGAAGAGAGTAACGGCGTATTGCAATACGCCCCAACGAACGTCCCAACGACCATCCCAGCCTTCAGATCACCATCCAAAACTATTGGCGCTATCATCCGTGGCTATAAATCATCCGTAACCAAACAAATAAATACAATCCGAAAACTCTCTGGCTTTGCAGTATGGCAAAGAAATTATTACGAACATATAATACGAAATGAAAAAGAACTGAACAATATTACCCAATATATAAAATTCAACCCCAGCAATTGGGATAAAGATAAACTATATAAATTGTAGGAGATAAAATGCCCATTTCAAACGTGGTAAAATCAATTCAAAATATTATGCGGAAAGATGATGCAGTTGATGAGGTTAGTTTTAAGACTTGACTTGAAATTTTTCGGGGGATGCAATCTGAGAATAATGTTTGACGAAAAACTGGAAAGATTTAGTAAATGAAATCTAAGGTTTACACAAAAATATGGACACTACCCAAGATTTATAAAGATATTAATCAGTTATTTTCTTATCTTTTCTCTTTTAATTTGGAAATTATATAATCAAGATTTTCTGCATCAATTTTGGGTATTTTATTATCAAACCAAGCTGCAATTTCAATAACATTTGTCTTATCATCAATATTAGTTAAACTATTTCCTAAAGAATTTAAGGTACTTGCAATATCTTTTGAATGATAGGATATTCTCTTATAAATAAATGCTGCATTCGATAGTAAAAATTTCTCATATGTGAGTTCATCTTTATGGAAGATAGATTGCCATTTTTTTCTTATAATCCTTTTATATCGTTTAAACCTATTGCTTATGTTATTTTTAAAAGATAGGTAGTGTAAAGTTAACTGTGGCTAATTCTTTTCCTGATTTAATAACAGCATGGTTTAAATCACGAGTTCGTTTGTCTATTATCCATAATATTATACCTATTGGGAAAGCAGCTAAAGGAATTAAGAATGCTATGGAAGGATACTTTTCTAAAAAACTGATCGTTAATGATCCAGTAGCAAATAGTATTGCACATTGTCCTACAAATGCTGCGTGTCTTCAATTTAAGAAATACCTGTAGCACTTTCCTATTTCTTCATATTTTTCACCTTCCTTTCCTTACACTAATTTAGTGTAGAAAAATGTCCAGATCCATCTTGCCATAGTTAACTATATACTACCAATAAGTTATTATTTCTTATAAATATCCTTTTTTATCTGCTGGAACTTATCTTTTCCGGAAGCAAGCAGAAAAGATCCGGGAGCGACCTGCTTTGCCAGTTTGATCATTCCACCTGCAGTTTCTTTAATATCCCACTGGGCATGTTCATCTTCTCTTAATCTGGAAAGATGATAAAGTTCCCGCGGGTTAACTGAGATCAATACTCGGCGACGATGGGCGTTGGTCAGGCAGTACTCTGCTGCTTTTCCATATTTAGGCAGAAAATCCCTGTACAATGCTTCACTTTTATCGCATACATCCTTCAGCTCAGCATCGAATCCAATGGATCTTATGGAAGTTGGAATTGTAATACCGAGAGCTGGATCATAATCCTGTGCTAGCAGGGTCATTAGCCGATGACGCTTGAGCTGGGCAAAATTACTGGCACTTACTACCAGTTCGTATTTCAGTTCCCCGCAGAACTCGAATTCACGGGGCAGGGAATCGAAAGCGGAAATGTATTTCATAACCTCAGCAAAGAAGTTATCTCGTCTCTGTTGGTCTTTAACTATATAATCTGCAAGCTGATATGCCTTTTCTATTGTTATTATGGAATTTTTATGAATAACTGCTGCAGCAATATTCTTATCGACATCAATTTCACGGATCAGTTTTTCCTTTTTACCAATTAGAAGATCAGGAGTTACTACCCTTATTTTTCTCGAAAACCCTTTAATAAGCTGTTTTACATATTTCCTTAAACTGGAACCGGTAAGTTTATAATGATTATCCTGAAGTTCGGTTTTGAAGGTTTTTCTGAATTCTTCAGGATCACTTAAAATAATTAGAGAAGGAGTAACTCTCCTGGTCACATCATATAATTTTAGAGACAATTCTCTGCTTTCTGCCAGTCTGGAATGACGCATTATGCGGATAGAATGTTCCAATGTCCTGGCATTGAAAGAAAGACCTAACTGAGCCTGAGTTGCCAGGCTCAGGGCATATCTGGCATCTTCCTTAGCCCAGCCTTCCAGAGTATTTTTTGCCCGGTTCATCTTGTTTGAAACACCTTTATCGGCAGCCTTTTTAGCTTGTTCTGACAATTCCGGGTGCGTATCGAATTGATATTCAATCAATCTCTGCAGATTTCTTTGATAAAAGGTATTCTGTTCTTTGATCAACGCCTTGAAAATTTCCACATCATCAATACTGAATTCTGCAGGACACACAAAATCACCTTCCAGTGTGATATAACGCTGTGATTTCTCGGTATATGCTGATCCAATGCGCCGTGCTTCCAACTCTTCCAGAGCCAGACGTGAGATCTGAAGAACATCAAAATTGAAATAAGCATGTTCTGCAACAGAGTGATGACTCATACCGAAAACGATTGCCTTGTTGGAACGACGAGCTTTTTCCATTTGCTCAAGTGCTTCTTTGCGAAGTTCAGATACGTCACGCGGATCTCTACTAATACGGGCATAAGCTGCTGATATAGTTTCAGGAGTAGCTTGATCCTGATCAGCGATCTGTTTTATTAAAGATTTGTCGATATTGTAACCGGCAAGTTTAACTTTCATTAAAACTCTAACTCCAATCTTGAAATCGTTTTTTTCGTGGGAACACCTTCTTTATCCCATCCCCTCAGTTGATAATATTCTATCAGCATAGGATCCAGATCTACAATCCGGTTTCGTGAGGGTCCTTCCTCCAGGGGTTCATGCAGAAATCTCGGGGGAAGCGTATCATCTTTTCTGGTAAAACCCGCTTTAAGATTGTATAATCTTTCCAAAGAATAAATTCGTTCACCAACAGTTAATAATTCCTCATCATTTATCTCAATTCCGGTAATAAGGTTCAATATATCCCGGAAAGTGGTAACACCCATAGCAAATTGAAGAAAACGACAAAGAATAAGAGAATCTACAAAGGCTGAAATATTCTGTAATAATACAACGATTTCAGCTTTACCATTAATTGTATATCTATCCATGAAAACAGGCTGACCCATAATCTCAGGGCTGATAATATACCCTCGCATATGACATCCGCCCCGGTTAGATGTAGCAAAAGAAAGAGCCTGACCCTGTGCACCCCTGGGATCATAGGCAGGAATCTCCAGGCCTTTTACCTGCATTGCCAGATCGGGTTCTCCATATTTCTCAGCTAACTTTTTCGAACCAAATGCAAGATCTTCACCCACACCTTTTTTAAATGCGATATCCTCGATCAGAGATAATATTTTATCTGCCTCTCCCCAATTCATGGGAAAATCGAATACTCCTTTTTCTCTTAATTCGATAGCGCAACCGATCGTACTACCGGTTGTGATCGTATCCAATCCCAGTTCGTTACAGAGGTAATTAGCTTCAGTAATAATTTCCAGATTATTTACTCCGAGATGAGCACCAAAAGCCCAGATTGTCTCATATTCCGGACCTTCACCTTCTTTATTACTAGTTCTGGTCTTTCGACCACAGGCGATCGGACACTTGTAACAGGCACTCCGATTTACGAGAAAAGTTTCTGCGAGTTTTTCTCCACTGGTACCTTCTGCATCATTAAAGATCCCTCTTTTAAAGTTCTCTGTTGGATACATCCCATGAGCATTGATAAGATTTACCAGGACAGAGGTCCCCAGAACAGGAAGGGATTTGCCTGTAACCGGATTCTTGTCTATCAAACGGTCTATTTTTTTTTCATACTCTTTCAATCCGACAGGATCAAATATTTCAACTTTCATATTGCCCTGAACTGCTATCGCTTTCAGATTTTTACTGCCCATGACAGCACCCATACCGCCACGTCCGGCAGCTCGATCTTTATCATTCATGATAGCAGCAAAAAGAACCTTATTCTCACCTGCAGGACCAATACAGGCTATCGATGCTCTAGTAGTTGTTTCAGTCAGGATCTGACGGTTTGTCTGATGTGTATCCTTACCCCAGATATGGGTGGCATCTCTAAATTCTACTTTCTGTTCATTCAAGTAGAGATAAACCGGTTTTTCTGATTTTCCAGTTATAATTATACCATCATATCCGGTATTTTTTAAAACTGAGCCAAATCTACCACCCGAGCTGGAATCAAAGATGGTTCCTGTCAGGGGTGAACGTGAAATAACCTGGTAACGCCCCGAAGTTGCAACTGTCCCGGTCAGAGGACCGGTCATAAAGATCAGGATATTTTCCGGGGCAAAGGGCTTTATATCTACCGGAACTCTATCTGTGTAGAGTTTAACGCCCAATCCTCTTCCCCCGAGATACTTACGGATCATTTCAGGATCAAGAGGAATTGATTTCTGTTCGTGGTTACTGAGATTTATTTCCAGGATCTTTCCCATCCATCCATTCATATTCCTCTCCTGACTATTCGTAGAATTTATTATATTTCTCGTGATAGGGACATTTAGCACATTTATTCTTGTAATAAGTATATACGGCTTTAGGTAGTTTACCCAACTGAGCATGTCTTGAGGGACAGTTGTGACAGGGGATTTCTGGTCCTAACCAAGCTTGAGGAGCATATTTACACAGATCAGCTCCTTCCAGTATTACTATTCCGGCACTTGTTCCTATTCTATTTGCTCCGGCTTTTATAAGTCGCCACGTATCCTTAAAATTCTTGATCCCACCGGAAGCTTTGACACCGAAATCAGGTCCCACAGTTTTTCTCATCAGCCGGATGTGATCGGGAAAAGCACCAAAAGCGCCAAACCCGGTCGAGGTTTTAACAAAATCCGCTCCTGCTTCCATAACCAGTTCACAAGCTCTGACAATTTCATCATCCATTAAATAGCAGGTCTCCAGGATAACTTTTACCAGAGCATTTCCACTGGCTTGAACTACTGTTTTGATATCCTGAAGAACATAATCGTACCTTTTATCTCTGTGAGCACCGACATTCATAACCATATCGATTTCAACTGCACCGTCTTTTACTGCCTGCTCAGTTTCGAGAGCTTTAAGCCTGCTTCGAGAACTGCCCAG
>JAUVIJ010000002.1 GCA_030592835.1 Candidatus Cloacimonadota bacterium
ACCTTCGATGACTGGAATAACTACGATGTATTCGAACCTTTTTTCCATTTAGAAATGGACGAATTGCCGAATTGTTATTCTCATACCGATGAAAACTGGTATTGGTTCTATGGTTATAACATTGATCTGGAGATCTTTGATATGGACCACATCTTTGATTACACAATTCAATATTATTCGCCATGGGTCGAAGCACTGGCAGAAATAATGCCCTTTATTCTGGAACTGGATGACGGACTTATACCTGATTCCCCGGACAATTTCCAGGTTATCAATGAACAGTACGATACTGTCTGTTTACAGTGGGAGCCGGTTTCATCTTTTGATTTTTACAGTTTTGAAATTCTTTATGATACCGAACCCATTACTCATGCAAACCATCAGGTTGAGGATAGAAATGAATCCGCTATTTTAGCCAGTCAGTTAGCCAATGGGATAGAAATAGAGGATCTTATCGGAAACACGGATTATTTTTTCCGCATCAGAGCACTGGATTATAATGGAAACTACTCAATCTTTGCCCCGGAAATCAATACAGTCACCAGCCCGGTGGATGTCGCCGGGATCAATGCCATCGGTAGGGATGCACTTGTTCTGGTGGTATGGCTGGCTGAGGAACAGAATGGAAATCTTGGATTTAAATTATATCGTAAAGAGGATGAGGGCGAATATGAACTCTACGACAGTTATTTGAACAATCCTGTCCTGTTGGGCTCAACAGAACCTGATGTTACATATATATACGAGGATACTGGTGTTGAAAACGGGTTATTATACAGCTACAAGATCTCCTGTGTTAATGAATTGGGTATGGAGTTCTGGATAAATGATGAAGCAACTTGTTCTCCATGGCCGATATACAATCTAATCGTCAGTAATGGAGCTGCGACTATAACAGACTCAACAGCATTTTCAGCCAATCCCTTTGCTTCTGACGCTTATGATGAAGATTATGATCTTTTCAAAGAAGATATTCTAATCCCCGATTACATCTATACAGCTTTTTACGAGGAAAACTGGTCGAACCGGGCTCAGAAATTCTCTATGGAAACTCATGCCACCTATGATCCCGTTCTGAATTACAAGACCTGGGATCTGGCAGTAGTGACCGATCAAATAGATCAACCATTATCCATCGGTGTTTCCGATAATTATGACCGTGAGGTCGAGAAATTATATCTGCGGAATGATCAGACTAATGATCTTGTCAACCTGATGGAATCAGATCTCATTTTTACAACTGCGGATCAGGACACTCTTTTCTTCACTTTGTTTTGGGGAAATTTGAAACCGAATCTTTTTGTGATCGGCAACCAGAACTATATTTACCAGGAAGGAGATAATGTTTATATTCATTGGTATACAACCTACAGACCCCTGATCGATCATTTTGACGTGTCTATCCAAAATGAAACGGATAGTATATCCGTAGCTCACAATCTGTTCAACATGGTTACGGAATTGAACTGGACTGTTCCAGAAAATATTACTTTACCAGATGCGAAAGTCTACATAGACATTTATACTGTTCATGACGAATTCATCAGGCGATCTTCTAATTACAAGTTAGGATTACTTCCCCTTGTAACTGTTCTGGAAAAACAACCGGGCTGGCAGATGCTCTCGAGTTGCTGGCCGGATCAAATCTGGAATACATCAGCTATTT
Organism: Candidatus Cloacimonadota bacterium; assembly: GCA_030592835.1. Taxonomy (GTDB): domain Bacteria; phylum Cloacimonadota; class Cloacimonadia; order Cloacimonadales; family TCS61; genus JAUVIJ01. The sequence continues at coordinate 1,667 of JAUVIJ010000002.1, forward strand.
TCGGGCAGAATACGGAATTGTACACTTATGGGGAATCCGGCGAATATGATTATACCGATGTTTTTCAATTAGGAGAAGGTTACTGGTCCTACAGTCCCGATGCTCTTTATTTTGAAACCGACTTGCCTGTTCAGAAGTCTGAGCTCAGTCTGGAGATGTTACCGGGCTGGAATCTTCTTCCCAATCCTCATCCTGCCATGTATAGGGTTAGAGGTCTACGCTTCGAAGTGGACGGAGATGAGACGAATTTCCGGCAGATGATCTATGATGAACTGCTTTCTAAAGCTGTTTATGTGTACCGTAATGGAAATTATGAAATGATGGACTATATCGATCCCTTCGAATCGTTTTTCATCCATTCTTATGCAGGTTCGGAAACTGAACTGAAATGCGTATTCAAACCTTATAATGATTCTTATCCTGTATCGGAGAATATTGATTGGAAACTACCTGTCTTTGCGACTCAGGAAGACCTGGACAGGGACGGTGTTATTCTGGGAGCTTCTTTACTTGCAACAGATTCTTATGATTTCCAGTATGATCTTCCTGAAAGTGTGGGAAAACCTTTTCAAGAGGGAATTCTTTTATATTTTCCAAAGACAGATAGTCTCTTTCCTCATCAATGTCTGAACATGGAATTCAGACAACCCCTCTCGGCAAATGTTGCCCAGGAACGGATCTGGGATTTTGAATTAGAGACCGGATCACTCAATCCTTTTGAGTTCAATGCTGATTTTTCCGATTACCCTGAAGATTATCGGGTAAGGATCCTGATCGGGGATCTGGATGAACAATTATTCCCTGATGAATCAATACAGTTCATTCCCGAATACACGGGCACGATACCCGGTCAGATCAAAATACAGAACCAGCTTGTAGGCGTGAATAACGAATTATTACCCCCGGTTTCAGGATTTTTCAATTATCCCAACCCTTTCAATCCGTCAGGTGCCGGACGCAGTCCGGAAACCATAATCTGTTTTGGCTTACAAAACAGTTGTCAGGTGGAATTGACTATTTACAATATTAAAGGACAGAAAGTAAAGACTCTGCAAAAGGGATTATTACCTGCCGGAAACCACGAATTGATCTGGGATGGGAAAGATAGAATGGGCAAAGAGACTGCTTCGGGTGTATATTTTGCCAGATTGAAGACAGGAAACCGGATTCTGGTAAGGAAGATGCTGATTATAAAATAATTATTGTTGGTTCAGATTTGTAATCTGAACCAAATATTATCAATTATTTAATTGCTTTTACAAAATAAAATTTCTTTGTATCTCCGAAAGTATCTGCCCAGTTCGGGTTAACAAGCCCGGTAACCTCTGTTGTCCAGGTGGATGGATTGGCGTAGGGCTGTAGTGAGGAATAGACATTATAGGTACAGTCTGGTACAGGATCCCAGGATATTTGGATCTCTCCGGAAATAACATTGATCAGGACATTCTGAGGGCTTATAGGTGCTGATTCGGGAGGAAAAACGACTTTCTGAGAAATATTGTAAGTGAAATCATCTTCATCATACATAAGAAATAATAACCAATCACCCAAGTCTCGATTATAGGGTACATTATTGATAGTAAAAGTATAAATGCTGAGGTTATTTTCAATAACGGTTTCAGAATAAATAACGCCATCGTGCAGCAAACCTGCTTGATTAATGTTACCGGTATCGGTTACCATAACAGTCCAGGTTACTATATCTGAATCTTCATTGTAATCACCGGCAACAATAGTATAGGTCGGAACATCTACAGGATCTACAAATCGGTGTGTTGCAGTTAATGTTCGACCGACTATTCCATTATTGAATTCAACATAAAGGTAAGCATCTCCTTCCGGTGGTGGATCAGTAAATTGGTTATATATCTCTAAAGCGTTATCTGCGGTAACTGTATAAGCCTCTGTCTCATCCAACCATGAACCATTATCATCGACATACCATACCTCAATAGCCGACTGAGCATCCCACAATTGTGCTGTATATCCCGGTGCTATGATAGCATTCACAGTTAGATCAGAATCATCCCAGGAAGAAACATTTGGTGTATGCAAGTGAACATAATTGGGTGATGGAATAGTGCTTGTAAAAGTATCGTATGAATCTGCATTTCCATATCCATCGATTGAATTCCATTGAGTTCCAAGAGCACTAGTCATAGCATAGGTCACACTGTAGGCAGTTGTATTAGCAGGTGTTTTTTCAGCCCACAACTGTGCTGCTACACCCGCAAGATGTGGAGCCGACGCACTGGTTCCGTAAAACCACCATGACCCTTGATAAAATTGGCCAAACCCACCAGCACCGGTGATCCAGACGCCAGCTGCACCAGCCAGTAATGGAGTTTGTAGTGTATATGTGAGAATATCTCTACCTCCGGAATAATCAAACATTGTTGACGGACCTTGAGATGAATAAGATGCAATTGTATTAGGATCGAACCAGTGAACTGCTCCGGATGCGATTACTCCCGGTACTGTTGCATGACCAAAGATCGCATCGACAGGGGACATATAATCTTGTACAATAGTAACTCCGACCGGATAAAGGTAGATCTCCAGTAATTTAGGATCACCAGAGTATTTATTAACAATGACAACGAACTCACCATTATATATGGCATCTGCAGTGTACATAAAAAATTCAAGAGGATTATCATCACCATCCTGTACATTAACACTTCCACTTACAGTTGCACCAGAACTTGTATGGACTAAATAAAGATCATAATCGTTACCGGATCCTCCAAAAGGATCATTCCATTGCATCACAGTTCTCAAACTGCTCCCTTGCGGCATATCCAAATAAATATAATACGGACCTCCCTGACCCTGGCTGAAATCATGTTGAGATGGTAACAGAGAATTCGGATAAAACATATCCTGATAATGACTTTCACCCGCATTTCCGGCAGCTGAAGTAAACAATACATCTGTTCTGCTGTTAATGATTCCGGAGACATGTTGAGCAATTGCGCCATTTTCAAAGAATGGTTCCAGGATCCAGCCTACATCATCACAGATGACATTGCATCCTGCTGTGATCAGGGCGTCGATAGCGTCGATGAAATCCCCGGTGGAGAATCCTGAATCATGAAAATAAAGATCTGCATCCGGAGTAAGATCATGAATAATCTCCAGAAGCGCAGTTCCCTCATCACCACCATGAGTATTCTGTAGAACTGTTAGACCATCTCCATCAGGGGGAAGATCTCCAGTTGCCTGTGCAGATGCACGACTATCAACTCCATCGGTGATAACTCCGATTTTTATACCCGCACCACCCTGAGAATATTCCGCTCGAACTATATCTGTTCGATGCATTGCATCTCCTTGTGAATTAACCGATCCGGTTCGATAATCAGGGGGCTGTACAATGCGAATAGAACTGATCTGCTGCATTTTGGCCAGATCTTCCAGTAATGAAAGTTTTACCCATGCAACGATAAAGTTATAATCAGCTTTTGTATTTAGAACTTCGTCTATATTGGTAAGCAATTTACTCCAATCAGCTCCTGAATTAAAATAAAGATAGACCATAACTTCAATGCTGTTTTCACTTCTATCAATATTTTTATATCTAAGGGTTTTATTGTTTTCAAGATAACTTTTGTGATTTTCAATATCAGTGACAAATGATCTTGGTGTTTTTCCCAGAAGCATTAAAAGCTCTGAAGAGAGTTTCTTTAAAGAAGACGTTAAATTATTTTTGAATTCCATGACTGTTTCATTTTGCAGATTATTGATACTTTGAGCTGAAAGCAGACTTACGGATATCAGTAATAACAATAAAATAATTCTTTGCATTAGTCTAATCCTCCTTTAGGAGAAATAATTTTTCCTCGATTTTAGCTTTATATGAATTCCTCCGCGGATTATTACTGTCAATTGAGCAGAGGCTGATTATTTTATAAGCATTTACATAATCTTTTGTATTATAATAAACTACACTTAAATTTATTAATGTTTCTTCTAGATAATGAGATAAGTCAAGAATTTTATAATAAAATCTTTTTGCAGAATCATGATCACCATAAAGCTCATAACAACTGCCGATATTATTCAGGGTAAAAATGTGGTAAGGGTGAGTTTGATTTGCCTGCAGAAAATTGTGGAACGCTTTATTCAGTACACCTGTCTGAAAATAAGCATTACCCCGGTACCATTGAACCGGTATTCCGGTCGGGGAAATATTAAAGATCCCGGGGTCAATTTTATCGATGGCGGCAATGGTGAAGTTGAACTGATTTCTGCCCCGGGCGTTGTAAGCAAAATAAAAATGGATCTCACTCTTCAGACGTTGATAAGAGTAAGATAACATGGCTGCAGCCAGAAACATTGCACCCAGTGTGATTACAATTCTTACAATCAGGGAGTTTAAGAAGACTTCTTTTTTATCATGATTAGATTTACTTCGAGAATACAGACCCGAGATCATTGCCAGGTAAGTCATCAGGATGATGGAATGATAGATTCTCTCCCGGGGAAAGCTGAAAAAAGCAATCATCATATACCCAATCAAACCTGATATCAGAAGGATGATCAAGATTTTATTCTCGCCTTTTGTTTTCAGGATCTTTAAACCATACACGATTGCAATTATGAAAATCAGAAGATAAAGTATAAAGCCAATAAAACCATTTTCTGCCCAGACCCAGAGATAATCATTATGAGGTCTGATATATTGGTAGGCTCCGGTTTCCAGACGCTTGCCTTCCAACCCGTATTTAGGCAGATTAATTTTCCAATTACCTCCCCCGATCCCAGTTAAAGGATGTTCTTTTATCATTGACCAGGTCTTTTTCCAGGCATAGATCCTGACAAATAATGTCGTATCGGAACCAAGTCTTTTATAGGAAATTTCCGGATGCATTTCACTAAATAATTCTGATTTGCTGATCCCAAAAGAAATCAGAGCAGTCAGTATTATTACAAGCAGAATAATCCGACCTGACTTTAGATCGGATCTACCAATTTTGAGCCGATAGAATGATAAGATCAGCAAGACTGAATAGGAAGCAAGGAAAACAGCCAGGAAAACAGCTCTGGCTCTGATGACCGTAATTGTGAAAGTAGCAGAAATGATGGTAATAACACTGAGAATTTGCCAGATTTTCGGTAGGCGGAAAAAACCGTATAAAAGAAATGGGAAAATCAGAATATTGATCGAAGCAAATAGATTCCGGTTGGCAAAAGTGGAATAAAACGTTTCATGACCGGGGATAGTCAGAAACCAACCCCCGAAGTATTGTCCCAGTCCTAAAAATACGAAGATCATCGCAGAAAATATAATGGTTTTGATAATCATATTAATATGTAATATATTATAATAAATATATAGTATTAATATAATATACAACAAAAGATTGGAACAATCCCTGGTCAGGCTGTAGAGATATTCAGCTCTGTTTACTGCGGAAATACCGGATATCAGACTTGTAAGAGTGAAAAAGAAGACCGAAATGGTCAGGGAATTTCTAAGGACAAGAAAATTTATATGTTTCAAGTAAAAAAACAAAAATAAATAAGCCAGACACAGGTTAAATATTAAGATTAAAAATCGAATTGTCAATAGAGGATCTATGGTTCTGGTAGAATAGGTCAGAGGAATCATCAGATAAACCAGGAAACAGAAGATCAACAGCGGGATAGATCTCAGAAAAATATTTTTGCCTATGTATATTTTCATCGTATGAGAAAAATCAATGTAATATTATTATTGTCAATATATTCTAAACAGAAAAAATATATGAATATGATCATAATCGTTTACAAACATGTTCATTCTTTTTATTTAAAAATTGATTTAATATCAACATCAGAAATTACAACAAATTCGCATTGTCAGGTACAGTATATGATATTTTCCGGACTTGTCGATCCGAACAAACAGTAAATTATGCCGGGACTTAAAAATTGAAACTGACTTAACTCAACTTCTTGATAATCATGATATTAGGAGAAAAATAATTTACTTACAACAATTGTTTTGACATTATTAAATATGGAATAATTTGTTGGCACATAAATTGCAAACAGAAAGAAGCATTATATTCAAGGAGGATTTAATGTTCAACAAATTTAAGAATCAGAAAGGTTTCAGTCTTATTGAATTGCTAGTGGTTGTGGTTATTATAGCCATTCTGGCAGCTATCGCAGTTCCAATTTATATGAACTATGTCAGAAAAGCTCGTGCAACTGAAGCTCAGACAGCGCTTGCCGCTATCAGAAGTGCTTATCGTGTTCATTATCAAACATACAGTTCTACCGAGAACTACACTATTGAAGATGCTTTAAAAGATACCAGACTTGGTAAAGCTACCGAAAGGAACTGGGATTTTGAAGCAGTAGGTAATCCGCCCAAAAAGTATATAGCAACATCTACGAACGATTTTCCTGAGGGTGAAGGTAAACAGGTATGGTACGATGTAGACGAAGCTGAGTATCATGGCTATGGTATTGATGATGAAGAGGACGAAGACGAAGAAGCAATAGATTAGTGGGAGGTGTTATTTGACTCTCACTATACAAGAACTACTCCAGTTCGCATCTGACGCGGGAGCATCGGACCTTCATATCAGTACCGGATCAATTCCCATGGTTCGTGTCAATGGAATCATGAAAAAGTTGAATTTACCGGTTTCAACTGTAAAGGAAGTTGACAATTTAATTTTCAGTGTAATGAATGAATCACAGAAGACATTATTCAAAGAAAGACTGGAATTCGATTTTTCAACTAAACTGGATGATAACACCAGATTTCGTGTCAATGCCTTTCATCAGCTAAACGGAAAAGCAGTAGCTTTTCGTGTGATTCCAAATGAAATCCGCAGCTTTGAGGAATTGAATTTGCCCGATATTCTTGGCAAAATGGCATTAAAGCAGCACGGTCTTATCCTGGTTACCGGTCCGACGGGTAGTGGAAAATCCACAACTCTGGCGACTATGATCGACACCATAAATGATAAAAGACACTGTCATATTTTATCCATTGAAGACCCAATAGAATATGTGCATTCCAGTAAAAACTCTCTTCTGAACCAGAGAGAATTGGGTCATGATACATGGTCTTTCACTGTTGCCCTGCGTTCTGCTCTTGGTGAAGATCCCGTTGTGATGCTGGTGGGTGAGATGAGAGTCTTGGATACTGTATCTTTGGCTTTAACTGCAGCGGAGACCGGGCATCTGGTCTTGGCTACTCTTCATACCAGCAGCGCAACAAAATCTATTGATCGTATTATTGATATGTTCCCCAAAGAACAGCAGGGACAGACGAGATCTATGCTGTCCGAATCCCTGCAAGCTGTCGTTGCTCAGACACTTTTACCGACCAAGGATGGAAAAAGCAGAGTTCCGGCTCTGGAAATCATGATCGCCAATACGGCTGTCAGGAATCTTATCCGTGAAGAAAAGACATATCAGATACCGTCGGTGATTCAATCTGGAACGAAAGAGGGTATGCAGACCAAGGACCAATCATTATACAATCATGTCATGAATGGTCTATTGGACAGAAGAGTAGCTCAGGAGGTTGCAGACAATCCGAAGATGTTTGCTACTGGAGTTGGATTTTAAGATGTTAAAAAAAATACTCGGTTCGAACAGAGGGTTTGGTATGATCCAGACCCTGGCGTCCCTGGTCATTGTTACAATTGCGGTTGTTGGTTTATTTATTACTTCCTATTACGCTCGTTACCGGGCTAATGAAAATTATCATTATCGGTCTGCATTATTAGCGGCAGCGGAAAAGATAGACTGGGTTAAATATAAAAACCTTGGTAGTAATAATGCCGTGAAAACAGATTTTCACCAGTTTTACCAGAGAACAACTGTCGTGCTAGATGATCGTAATGGTAAGGTCCTGGAAGGACATATCAAATATCCTCCCACTGTAAAATTGAATAATCCTGATCTGGCTGTATCTTACCTTGCGGTATATGATACTGTAATCATAACAGTCACATGGACTGAACCCTCCGATTTTCTAATACAACCACGAAAAAGGAAAGTGGAATTACGTGAAGATTATTTCCGGAGGTTTGACCAATGAAAAAGTTCATAAAAAAATCTCTCGGGAACCAGAAAGGTATTTCGCTGATAGAAGTTGTTGCAACAATTCCAATTGCTGCCCTGATCATGGTTCTGGTAATGGTAGCAGTGATCAATTTTATTACTACATACGAGGAAACAAGGCTTTATATTCAGTTACAGGAAGAGTTATTCCATGCTATCGAGATGATGAGACATGGATTTCTGGTTGAAGGCGTAACCGATAATATGCCTTTGATCGGGCTGATGGCAGCGAAAAGCGTCGAAATTGCTCCTTCTGGAACAGCTATTACTGTGAGACCTCTGGTCATCGATCAGGGAAATGTGGATAACCACAAAGTAAAATTCTATACAACTAACCAGGGTCAGCTCATGTCCACCGGGCAGTATAATACTTTTAGTTATCAGCCATCCAGGGTTTTTCCTTCAGGTAATAAGTTGGTCGGTCGTGAACCGCGTTTCAAGATCACCAATATCAGCTTTACCGAAGAAGATCCTACTATCGATGGTGATATACATCTGCTGGGTATTAATATTGAAGCCCGGGTCAGGTATCGTGTGCAGGGGAAAAAACAGACTTTGGTTGATGATCTCAGGTTGAACACCAGGACGATCCGTTATAAAACTACCGTATTAATCGGTAATTCCTAATGGATAATGAAAAAGTGAGGATGTTATGTTTAAAGAATTAAAACAGGATAAAGGGGCAGTTCTGACCATGGTGGCATCCATTGTTGTAGTCCTGATCTCACTTATTTCATCTTTCTCCCTGATTACGTCAATTACGTTGGATCATCAACAGATGGAATATCAACATGACATGCTCCAGGAGGATATGTTACTCCGCAGTGAAACACGCAGAACCCATCTGGCTCACGAATTCAATGTTAACAGACCGCTTCCACCTCGAAAGGTTGAACTCACGATCTCTAACCGCTTGACGACCTACATGATCAAGAGTACTGTTTCCACAGTTTACATCACCAATTATCTTGGTTATACAACGGCGGAAGCCAAAGCTGTCAGATCTCTGATAGAAGGTAAACGTGCACGTTCTTTTGTAAATGCAAGATTATTGCCGATCAAGAGATATTCCGAAAGAATAATGAGCAGGGAAAGTCTCGCTCAGTACCAGTATTTTACCGATATTGAGACATCTGAGAACTGTGATGGAAATCAGGAAGCCCAGGCAGTTAAATTCTGGGGTCCCGATGTATTTTACGGTCGTATTCACAGTAACAGTGATATCTGGATCCAGCAGGCAGGTGGTGGAAACAATAACGGTTGGCCGACCTTTTTCGATCTGGTTACGACTTCGGGGATTTTCAGAAAATATCCCAGCGGTGAGCGCCTGGAAGATTCCGGTGCTCCCATGGATGATATATTTCGAGGAAGCCCCGAACCCGGTTGGCAGGAAAATGTACCTTATATCAATTTCGATCCTGTTGCCAGCGATATCTATAACAACGGGTTGAGACCTTTCGAGGATCCCAACATCGATATTGTCTCCGTTAAGATAGATGGTGCAGGTTTTACTTCCATGAAAGGTGAAATTCAACTGGTGGAGATCAGACCGTTCACGGTATACAGTTGGTATCCCATGAACGAGAGCCAGGCAAATGCCAAGGCTCTGGCTGGACAAAACTGGTTCGAAGAATCCGATTCCCTCTGGGTCAACTATGTACCTATTTATGATACGATCTGGTCGCAGGGTCCTACCGGTGTCGTCAGCGATGCCTCAGTATGGGTTCCCTGTGAACTCTGGATCTCTGGATCGATACGGGGCAAACAGACCTGGGGTTGTGCTGATACTATCTATATAGTTGGAGATATTACCTATGAGAATACGACTATTGGTCAGGAACCGGATCAAGAGGGTAACGAGAACCTAACGGATTATTTTGGTCTGGTATCGGAAGAAAAGATCATAATGAGATATAAACACCGTGATCCCGAAACTAATGCGATCATAAGTGTCAATTGTAACCACCTTTATTTATATGGTGCTTACGCTGCGATCGGAGATGGCGATGAAGCGATCCATGGTGGGCTAAACTGTCATTATGAAGGTATTTTTACTTTTCAATATCAGCATCCCCATGGTTCTACACCGAGTTTCTGGGCATTAAGTCCGTATACATTACAGGAAACACTCTATTCTTATGTAGATCTCCATAAATTTATCTATCCTCCTTCTGCCTGGGTACCTCCTAATCTGGAAGGATTTCTGATCCATGGAAATTTACCTGTTCCACCAAACGGAATGTGCGGTTTTCCCTATGAAGATCCTGGTTATATTTTCTCTTATCCGAACAATGGTCCGGGTTATGCCATTCCCTATGGAACAGACTATCCCTGGTATAATCCTGTCTGGCCCGAGTCTTCCAATGACATAATAAATTGTACCGAGCGTGGTAATCTCTACATATTCGGAGCGATCGCTCAGAGAAGACGCGGTTTCATCCATCGTTCCGGAACCGATCCCTATAATCATCCCGATCCTTGGGAATGGGATATTTCAGCTTTTCATTACGACGGCACGCATCCCAGTATGGGTTATAATAAGCAATATCATTATGATACAAGATTTCTAGTCATTCAACCGCCGGATTATCCGGAAATATATCGCGGTTTCGGTCAGAACCTGATGGCTTCTTTCAATGAAGATACCTGGTATTTCAAAGTTCCACCGGAGAATTGATCGACCGGATCCTATTTTAAAAGTATAAATAAATTAAATTGTGAGGAAATATGGCAAAAAAGAAAGTTGCTAAATTCAAAGAATCTATCGGATTAGATATCGGTTCCCACAGTGTAAAGATGATTCATCTGAAAAAGCAGCACGATTCTTTTCGCTTACTTAATTATGAAGTCAAACCGACGGTGCCGGCAGGGGTGGATTATACCATTTCCGATCTGACTCTGGACAGGTTTGCTCCGGTTATAAGCGGAATGCTGCGTTCAATGAAGATCAACACCAAGAAGATCAAACACCTGGTCTCCTCGGTGGGGGGTGATAACACCAGTATCAAACAGATCAGGACAATTTTTCTGCCTGATGAAGAGCTGGAATCAGCACTGTTTTTCGAAGCGAAAAAGCATCTTCCAATCAGTGGATCCGATATGATACTTGATTACCAGGTGTTGAGCGTAGAAGAAAAAACCAATAATATGAACATCCTTTTAACATCCACGACCAAGGATTTGCTGATGGAACATTCCCAGATACTTGCAGATGCAGGTTTAACTCCTGGTATTGTCGACATAGAATCATTGGCTGTTGCCAATAGTTTTGCATTGAATAATTTTGTAGAAGATGGAGTTTATATTATTCTTAATATTGGTGCTCATAAGACAAATATGGTAATGTACAGTCCGATAATGAAATTCTTTGCCCGGGATATTCCCTGGGGAGGATTTCATTTCACCAAAGATATTATGAAGATCAAGGATATCTCTTTCGAACAGGCAGAGGATTTCAAGATAGAACATGGTTTGAAAACCGAAGAAATAAATGAGGAAAGCAAATCTGCAATTACACTCGATATCAGTGAGAAAACCGCTGCTGAGCAGATTATCCATGAAGTAAAAAGATCCTTGAGATTTTATGTAAAAGAAGCTGGAAGCAGTGATTTCAGGAAGATCCTATTGGTCGGTGGAGGTTCGAAACTTATCGGGCTGCCGGAATATATTGCTGATCACCTGAATATACCCACTGAATTGTTTAATCCCTTTATAAATCTGGAGCTTCCAGACAAATATAGAGATCAACAAGATCCTCAGTTAGCTCTTGCAATCGGGCTGGCTATGAGACCCGAGTAGAGGAGAACATATGAGTCAGGTTTATTTCAAAATTAATTTGAACAAATACGGCGAACTAAGAAGAAAGATCGAACGGGAAAAGAACATCTTTCGCAATACAGTCATAGTTTTTGGTTTTCTAACCCTGCTGCTCTTTGTTTTTGCTCTGATCCTTAACGGTAACATGGAAAAGAAAGTCGACAACCGCCGTCAGTTATTCTCGGATATCCGAAAAGAGATCAAAACTTACCAGATAAGCGGGGATTATATCTCTGCTAAAGATTTGGAAAGATTGCACAAAGTAAGCACAGAAAGGATTTTCTGGGCAAAGAAACTTGTAGCTCTTTCCGAAAAGACCACAGATAAGATCGCAATTACTCACTTTTCCTTTAAAAGTGATGTGCTCAGTCTTTATGGTATCACCAGACTTGACCGTAAAGAAAAGGAATTCGATCTGATCGATGATTTTATCACAAAGTTGAAAAACAATCACGAGATCAGCACGGATTTTCCTGAGATCAAAATAGTTATGTCCCGGAAAGATACTGAAAAAGATGTTGAGATTTTAAGATTTCAGATCGATTGTATAACTGAAGATTCTTCGAGAAGAAGTTAGGAGGGAAACAACACATGAATAATAAACAGAAATATTTAATCCTATTATGCGCTATGATCCTGATTGCTCTCTGTTTCTTCTATTTTACCACCAATATGATCAATGATAAAAAATCTCAGATCAGCAGATATGATAAAAGAATAAAAGTTGAACAGGAAAAATTAAACAGTGCCAAAGTCCTGAATGAACAATTACAGCATGTCTCCCTGGTGATCAAGAACAGCTTTACAGATGTTCGTAATTATTCTTCGGATGAGGCTAATGCCTTTGTCAAGAAACTGGCTGACCTTGCAGATAGATATGAAATTACGGTTAACAGTCTTATACCCAAGTTCATCACTACGATCGGCTCTCATTATGCCGAACATATGTACACACTGGAACTTAACTGTACCTTTATTCAAATGGGACAATTTCTTTCTGATCTGGAAAGTTTCGATTACATTATCAAGATCAAAACCCTCGATATTCGTCCTGTTTCCCAAGGTAAAAAGAAAATTGCTGTTACAGAAACAGAAACTCGATACAAAATTACCCTGGAACTTTCTACTTTCAAAATCGTGAAGGAGGCTTAAATGGAAGAAAAATATTTGAAAGATTTTGTGATCGCCCTTGTGGTCATTACCATAATTGCCTTCGGGATTCATGATTATTACCTGATGAAGAAAGTCAATAAAGTTCCAATGGAATCCAGGTACAAAAAAATCGCTTTAAGCGACACACTTCTCAGCAAAATCCAGAATATCAACTCTTCTATTCAGGACAGGAAAGAATTTGTTTTCACAGTCAAGAAAGATCCTCTTGAACAGAATCTGATCGTTAAGACCAGAAAGGATATGGAAAAACAATGGCAGGAAGATGTCTCCAAAATAGTGAGACTGCAATCGACAGTGATAACAGAAAATGGATTAAAGCTGGCAACAATATCTCATCGGAGTGAAAACAAGACCTATTATATCGGAGACAGTTTTCAATATGGCAAGATTGTTGATATCAGATTAGGTGAAATCGAATACGCTTACAATGGTAAGATCGGAATTCTCAAAGTTGAGAAACTTCCCGATAAACCTGAAGCGATCCTGGATGATTCCGGAAAAAAAGACAGAGAATATAATTGGTAAAACATAATAAAAGGAGAATTGATGAGATCATTTAGAATTAATTCCAAAGAAACAGTTCTGATATTTCTGATCACGATTTTTGCATTAATGGTAAACCTTGGTGCCCAAGAGGAAATTGACCTGTTGAACACAAAGATCAGTATTGATGCGGAAGATGGATCTGTCTCTCATATCATTTCAACTATGGCCAAATTAAGTGGATGTAATATTGTCCTGGCTACAGAAACTGAGAAAGAAGAAAGAAAAGAGACAGAGGATAAGAAAATAACCATTCATTTGAAAGATGTCCCTATCGAACAGGCTCTTTCCCTTGTCGTCAAATCGGTTGGTTTATCTTATCGACTGATCGGCGAAAAAACTTTTCTGGTCGGTGAAAAAAGCAGGATCGAAGAAGAGATCGGTGAAAGAACTTATCTTGTCTATATGAATTATGTCGATGTGGCTAAACTTGTTACAGCTCTGGAAATTATGCCGGGGGAAGTGGTAGCTATCGAAGGTCAGAATGCACTTCTGATCAGGGCTAATCCCGAGACTTTTGCTGAGATCAGTAAAAAACTGAAAGAGCTCGACGTTCCTCAGAAGCAGATCGAGATCAGAGCACGGCTGATCGAGGTTTCTGTAAACGATGCCAAAAAGATCGGAATAGACTGGTCAAAATTAAATCAGTTAACAACTATAATTGCTGAAGATCCCAAAACGGTTAATAATCTGGGTCTGCCCTATAGTTATGATACCGGAGATATAACTTCACCTCATGGTGATCTGGAAGATTTCGGGACGTTGCCGGATCAACAGTATTTCCAGAAAATGGATAATTTCGATGATTTCTTAAAATTCAGTAAACAACTTTACGCTTTTGATATTACAGTTGATTTTTTACTTCAGAATAATGCGGCTAAACTGCTCACCGATACAAGAATAACTTGTCTGAATGGAGAAGAAGCAGAAATTCTCATTGGTGAAGTTGTGCCTTTTGTTGTCTTTGATGAAGACAATAATGTGCAGGTCGAACGTGAAGATGTCGGTATTATCCTTAAGGTTGAACCCTACGTTAATGCGGACGGACAGATCACAACCAAGATCCAACCGGAAGTGAGCTCGGTAATTGAGTTGGTTCAAGGTTATGTCCCCCGTACTAAAGTCCGCAGGATAACTTCAACAGTAACTGTTCCGGATGGGAGCAGGATCGTTGTCGGGGGTCTTCTCAATTCCATGATTACAACTCAGACCAGTAAAGTTCCCCTGCTTGGCGATATTCCTCTTCTTGGCAGACTGTTCCAGCATAAGTATGACGTTATTGAAAATACAGACCTTATCATCGAAATAACTCCTCGAGTCATTGGTTTTGAAGACCTGAACAAGGAATTCGAAGTGGATCCAAGACTGGAGAGAAGATTGATCGATGAAAAATAATGGGAGGAAAAAAATGAATAAGAATAGAACGTTTTTCCTGATCCCGGTATTTGTATTATTGGTATTATTGTTTACCAATGCCTGTGATGACAGGTCTTTCGAATACCCCAAATATAACATTGATATTATCTCTGTTGAACCGGATACAATCTATGCCGATAATAATATTACTTACTCTGAGATATCTGCCCTGATTAAAGATGAAGATAATTTCGCTGTTACCGGAGAAACAGTAACCTTCAGAACTGATGTAGGAACACTATTGAAAAACATTATTACAGACAGTACCGGAATTGCTACTACAACTCTTTGGGATAGTGGTGAAATGGGACTGGCAACCGTGGAAGCCTTTATCTATGATGTTTCCGTAGCAACCCAGGTCATGATCGCCGAAACCCCGCCAATTACCGCTTTGAATCTATTTATCAGTTCCAACGATCTTAATATTGATGAGATCACTATAGTAACTGCAACTGCTGAAAATGAGAACGGCAATGTGCCGGATGGAACTATAATCGTCTTTGTCACAGATATGGGCAATTTCCAGACCGAGGATGGTAATGAGGATCTGGGTAATGTGGTTCAGGCAATAACAGCCAATGGTGTTGCTAAAGTATTTTTTGATTCCGGCACTATCGCTGGTGAAGCTCATATCAGCGCCAGTATTGCTGATTTTACTGAAACCAAGGTTGTAACGATCCATCCCGGGCCACCAAAATTCATGTATCTTTTCCCGGAAACTTTTGTAGTTCCAGCTAACAGCGGACAATCTGTACTGATCGTGGCTCAGGTGGAAGACAAGCATCACAACTCCGTCGAAAGCGGAGTAGGTGTCGAATTTACTACTGATCTGGGAAGCGTTAATCAGTATGCGAGCACAGATGAAGAAGGATTGTGCGAAACAACCTTTTCACCCGGTATAAACGCAGGGCAGGCAACTATTATGGCAGTAGCCGATTCTGCACAGGCAACGACGGTGATCTCCGTTGTGTCCGATGAAATTCACTCCATAGAATTTGATTTCCAGGGTCAGGTCGATATCCAGGTCCAGGGAACCGGTGGTAACGAATCCTTCGAACTCATCGTCAATCTTTATGACATGAATGGTAACCTGATAGATGATGACCTCATTGTCCATTTCGAATTGTTGAATGCTCCGTTAGGAACAAATATTAATAATATTGGCGATGCCGACAGTACGATGTCCATTAACGGTCAGGCGATCGTTTCCATCAATAGCGGGACCGAATCGGGTATTGTCCGTGTTAAAGCCTATACTTTTAACAGCAACGATCAAATGATCAGCGCCGAGAAATCCAATATTGTTGTTCATGCCGGTCCTCCTGACTCTGCCCTCTTTACCATTGGTGGTCATGATTCCGGAATAGATATGGGTGGTGGACTCTGGAAAGTTCAGGTTACAGCCTTGATTAACGATATTTATGGAAATCCGGTCAATAATGGAACCGCAGCATATTTCTCCTTACCGCAGGATCCGGATTTTGCCTCGGTTGAAGCAGCAGCCTGGGTGGGGAATGAGAATGAAAACGGAGATTCTCTTTCTGGAGCAGCTTACACCTTCATTTCTTATGATGGTTTCTATACGAATGAAGAAGTGGAAATCATGGTTGAAGTTGGTGGTATCGAAGCCTTTAATGGTGTTCTTTTACTACCGATCCAGTTCCCGGTCATTGATATAGTTGCCGTACCCCAACACGTGGATTGGGTAATAGCTGGTGATGAATCTCCTAAAGAATCTGAGATCAGAATTACGGTGAAGGACGGACAAAACAACCCGATCAATAACCAGGTTGTTGTATTTTCATCGACCCTGGGAACACCACTGGAACCGGTTCCACCTGATACTAATGATCCCTATACAGGGTTAACAGGTCTGGTGGATGAATTCTATGGTAGATTGAATAAGATCATTGAATTCCAGAAATACGAATGTCCTCCTCCTGGTCCTACAGGTCCAGGATCGACACAGGCCACTGTAACTGCCCAGATTCTTGGTACTCAGACATCAAATACTGTAACGATAATTCTGTTCCGTTATACAGATTAGATTACTGAAATTCAGGAGATTTAATGAAGTTTAATCCACAATATGCTCGACTTGGCGAAATATTGATCCATGAAGGTAAAATAACCGAGGATCAGGTCAAGGAAGCTCTAACTAAACAGAAAAATTTTCATCTCAAGATCGGTGAAACCCTGAAAAAAATAGGATATATAACTGAACAGGATCTTTTGCAAGCTCTCTGTTTACAAATTGAGTATGAAGTTGTTCAGGAAAGTGAACTGCTGGATCTGGATTCGAATATTGTAAAAATGATCCCGGAACCCTTTGCCGTCGAGAACAGGGTAATTGCTATCCGTAAAGAAAGCGATATTATAGTCATAGCTATGACTGATCCTGAGAACATCGTTATTGTCGATAATCTTAAGAGAATTATCGGTCAACCGATCAGATCGGTATTGATAGGTGATAGTACCCTTACAGATACACTGGAGAGATATTACAAAAGCATTCGTACATCATCACAGGTTGAGGCTGCGGTCAGCAATTTTGAATTTGTTGCTGTAGATGAGGATGAAAACGAGATCACCATCGATTCTAAACAGGAAGCGGATGCTCCAGTAGTGAAGCTGGTGAATCTGATCATAACCGAAGCGATCAAATCTGGAACTACCGATATTCATATTGAACCTCTGACAAAAACCACAGTTGTTCGATTCCGCATCGATGGTGCCTTGAGGGAAGTTATGACACCTCCTATCGGGCTTCATACCGGGATCGTATCATTAGTCAAGGTAATGTCAAAACTGAATATTGCTGAGAGAAGATTGCCTCAAGACGGGCATATCTCCTTGAAAACAACGATTAAAAGTGTTGATGTCAGAGTCTCGATCGTCCCTACCGTTACCGGTGAAAAAGTGGTCTTGCGTCTTCTGGATAAAGGTGAGTTCGGCTTCAGTCTAATGACTTTAGGATTTACCAAGAATGATCAGACTATTTTCCGGAAATGGCTGCGCCGTCCTTATGGAATTACGATTGTATCCGGTCCTACTGGATGCGGTAAATCCACGACACTGCATGCTGCCTTGAAAGAAATTCTCAATGTCGAAACAAATATAGTAACAGTTGAGGATCCGGTTGAATACAGACTGGACGGTATAACTCAGATAGAAACTAATGCCAAGATCGATCTCACTTTCGGCAGGGCACTTCGTTCAGTTCTACGTCAGGATCCGGATATCATTCTCATAGGTGAGATCCGGGATGAAGAAACTGCTGATATTGCCATCAAATTCTCACTTACCGGTCATCTTGTTTTCACTACTCTGCATGCTAATGATGCTGTTTCAACTATTACCAGACTACTAGATATCGGTGTTCCAGCCTATCTGGTAGCTTCATCTCTGAACCTGGTGATGGCTCAACGTCTGGTCCGGTTGATCTGTACTCATTGTAAAGCCGATTACAGTCCAACCAAAGTCGAATTGAATGATGCCGGTATCTCGAAAGAGGAAGCCAAAAAGATCAAATTCAAAAAAGGAACCGGCTGCGTTCATTGTGATAATACAGGTTATTCGGGAAGAACAGGTATTTTTGAGATGCTGGAAGTGACCCAGGAGATCAGAAAGTTGATCTTCGAAGGTGCGAATCAGGATATAATTCGGGAAGCAGCTCTGAAGAACAATATGCTGACACTTCATCAGAGTGGTTTAGGTAAAGTGAAGGATGGGATCACAACCATCAATGAAATTATCAAATTCACCATTGCCGAGGAATTGTAATTTAATTTAAATTAAGTTAAAGGAAAATATATGGCAAGTTTTCAATTCGTAATTAAGGATGCAAAAGGAGCACGTTCGGAAGGTATAATGAAAGCCTTAACAATGGAAGAGGCTATCGATAAACTTACCAGAGAGGGTGCTACAATAATCTCGGTCAAATCGTCTGCGGAAGGAGCTTTCAGAGGTCGGTTATCTCTGTTTGATCGATTGATGCTGACAATATACAAGATCAGAACCGGTGTCGGACTGAAAGTCCTGGTGTTTTTTACCAGACAGTTGGCAACGATGTTCTCAGCCGGGTTGACCATTGAGAAATCTCTCTCAAACCTGGAAAAAGGAGAAAAGAACAAAAAGTTCCGGAAAGTCCTGATTAAAATGTCTAACGATATTAAGAAGGGTTTCAGTTTGTCTGAGGCTATGGAACAACATCCGGGTGTGTTCAATTCCCTGTATGTATCTCTGGTAAAAGCGGGAGAGGTTTCCGGAACTCTGCATACGGTACTGGACGAACTGGCTATCTACCAGGAAAAGATGGAAGATACGAGACGTAAGGTCTGGTCTGCTATGGCTTATCCGATCTTTATTATTTTTGTTCTGATCGTAGTTGTATTTATACTATTTTACTGGATAATTCCGATGTTTGCCCGAGTTTACGAAAACTTCAATGCCGATTTGCCTGTACCAACATTGCTAGCAATTAGTATCAGTCATTTTATCCGGGATAATTTGTTCATTACCTTCCTTCTCGTTATCGCTTTTTTCATGGGAATCTTCCTTGTTTATTTGACTGACAAGGGAAAATACTTAATCGACAGCATCATTTTAAAATTCCCTGTTATCGGTAACATGCTCAAAAATTCCATATTCAGTAAGTTTTCCCGAACCTTCAGTATTCTGATGACCTCTGGAGTACCGATCATGGAAACTCTGGAATTGGTAGGAGATGTCGTCCAGAATGCTGTTATTGGTACAGCGGTCAGAAATGCGAGGAAAATGGTTAAAGAGGGATATAGTGTTGCCGGTGCATTCAAAAAGACCGGTGTATTTCCCCCGACTCTTTTACAGTTAATTTCGACCGGTGAAGAAACCGGAGATATGGATAAATTGCTGGGTAAAGCAGCGGAATTTTTCGAAAAACTGGTTGATTCTGTGATCGTTAGGTTGACATCGCTGATCGAACCTGTGCTGATCATTCTGATGGCTGGAATCGTAGGTACAATTATTATAGTAGTCTATCTGCCGATATTCAATCTGGGTCTTGCGATCAGTCAGGGTGCAAAATAGAAAATAATTTTATAAGGTAGGGGTTTGTTGATAAACCCCTGATTTTTTTTCAGGAGATATAATGACCGATTCCTGGATCTATTATCTTTTTATTCTTCTCACTGGTTTTGCTTTTGGCAGCTTCTTTAATGTTGTTATCTGTCGGATACCCGCGAAGGAATCCTTATTAATACCATCTCAATGTCCCAGTTGCAAGCGAAAAATCCTCTTTTATGATAATATCCCTTTGATCAGTTATTTATTATTAAAAGGGAAATGTCGTTATTGTTCCGGGAAAATTCATTGGCATTATCCTCTGGTGGAGATCATAACTCCAATTATTTTTTTGCTCACTTTTATTATTGTGGATAATAACTTTTCTCTGCTGTTTTTCAAATACATCATCTTTACATCCGGTTGTATCATCATATTTTTTACCGATATCAAAGCAGGAATAATTCCCGATCTGATCAGCCTGCCACTAATAGTTATTGGGATAATATTTTCTCTGTTTCCCGGCAGTGACATTACCACGGGCTCATCTTTAATCGGAGCTGTCACCGGATTTATCCTTTTTCTGGGGATCGCTGTGATCTACGGCAGGATCCGAAAAAAAGAAAGTCTTGGCGGTGGAGATATTAAGTTTATAGCTGCTGTAGGTGGTTTTCTGGGTTTTATCGGATTGATTTTTACCATCCTGATCTCTTCGACACTGGCACTTTGCATTCTAATAGTATCAGGACATAAAAAAGATGTGGAATTTCCCTACGGTCCTTTCCTGGTTATAGGGAGTTTCATTTATATTTTTCTAGGCAAGATCATGATAGATTTTTATTTATCATTGTTTTATTAATAAAAAATCAAATATAGGGAAGGTTCTCAAATGAAACAAAATAAATTATTTTTTTGGATTATACTTTTTCTTTTAATAACATACTCTTCTATTACTTTAACTGGTCAAGTTCCGGATAGAGATGATCCTCCGGAATCTTTCGACCTACGCGATTATGAAGGTGTGAATTATGTAACCTCCGTAAAGAGTCAGCAGGGAGGAACATGCTGGACCTTCGGCGCAATGGCTGCCATGGAAGGAAATCTGTTAATGACCGGGATTTGGGAAGATGTCGGTGAGGATGGAGAACCAAATCTGGCAGAATATCATCTGGATTGGTGGAATGGTTTTAACCAGCATAATAATGATGATATAGATCCTCCTTCAGGATATGGTTTGGAAGTACATCAGGGAGGAGATTATCAGGTTACTTCGGCTTATCTTTCCAGGATGGAAGGTGCTGTCAGAGATATTGACGGTCAGTCCTTTAATTCACCTCCTTCGAGATGGGATCCCAGTTATCATTACTATTATCCCCGTGATATTGAATGGTATGTTCTGGGTGAAGAATTCATCAATATGGATGTTATCAAGACTAAGATCATGACCGAAGGTGTTATGGGTACTTGTATGTGCTATAGCGGTAGTTTCATAGATAATTATATTCACTATCAACCTCCCTATGACGATACTCCTCCGAACCACGCCATAGCTATAGTTGGTTGGGATGATAATAAACAAACACCAGCTCCTCAGCCCGGTGCCTGGTTGTGTAAGAACAGTTGGGGTACTGGTTGGGGGCTGAACGGTTATTTCTGGATATCTTATTATGATCGTTGGAGTTGTCAGGAACCTTTTATGGGAGCTGTATCTTTCCAAGATGTAGTACCTATGCCTTATGATAATATTTATTATCATGATTATCATGGCTGGCGTGACACGAAGACCGATTGCGAGGAAGCCTTTAATGCTTTCACATCCGAGCATAATGAAATTATTAAGGCTGTGAACTTCTTTACGGCTGCCGACAATGTGGATTACACACTGAAGATCTATGACAATTTCGATGGTACTGATCTTACCGACCTGATTCTGGAACAATCGGGAAATTATGAATACAGGGGTTTCCATACTGTCGATTTGGAAAGTAACATAGAAATAGTAGAAGGTGATGATTTTTATGTTTATTTGTGTTTTTCAACTGGTGGACATCCTTACGATCGCAGCTCAGATGTGCCCGTACTGCTTGGTGCTCAATACCGGGTGATCGTTGAATCAAGTGCATCCCCAGAAGAAAGTTACTATTTCGATGGTGATCAATGGCAGGATTTCTACTACTATAATGATCCATCCGGTTTCCAGAACACAGGTAACTTCTGTATAAAGGCTCTTGTTAATGTTTCTAATACCACTTTAAATCCACCCCAGGATCTCAGCGCTGTTATCCTTAATTATAACGATATCGAACTGATCTGGGAGGAACCCTACGGATCTCGCGACCTGATCGGTTATAATATATTCAGAAATGATGTTTTGCATGGTCAGATTACATTGCCTTTTCTGGTAACATCCTTTTATGATACCTGTGTCGATGAGGGCACATATTCTTATTATGTAACTGCAGTTTATGATGAAGGAGAATCGGTCCCCAGTAATTCAGTTGAACTGGATCTGGTACTTCCCGTCCCGCTCGATCTTCTTGTTTTCACTAATGATCCTAATCCAAACATCGTTCTCCAATGGGATGAACCCGAAGGTGATAGAAATCTTGCTGGTTATAATATTTACCGGAATGATGAATTCATTGCTTACGAATCAGGCACCTGGTATATTGATGGTGGAGTACCCTCAGGCACCTATTCCTACTATGTTACAGCTCTTTACGGTAATTATGAATCTCAGCCTTCCAATATTGTTACTGTTGAACATACCGGTTCCGGTGATGATGATCTACCACTCGTTACCCGGTTGATCGGTAATTATCCTAATCCCTTTAATGTATCTTTTGCAAATCGAGGGTTTGCAACTGAGATTGTTTTCCAGATCAAAAATACTGGTTCGGTATCTCTGGAGATTTTTGATTCCAGAGGTAGAAAGATCCGCAACCTGATCGAAGAGCTGATCCTGAATGCCGGTAAGCATACCGTTTCCTGGGACGCAAAAGATCATCAGGGAAATACTGTTGCTACAGGTATCTATTTTTATCGACTGAATACAGACAATTATTCCGATATCAGGAAAATGGTGTTATTGAAATAGTGCCAAGTCGTTTATAAGCCGTCTCATGGAGACGGCTTTTTCTTTATCTTGACTATACTGTAATTTTTTTTAATTTTACCAGAAAAAATAGGGAAGAAAAAATGCAAACAATTCTTGTAACAGGTGGCGCCGGATTTATTGGCAGTAATTTTATCCATTATCTGCTTGAAAACACCGAATATAATATCATCAATTTTGATTCACTTACCTATGCTGGAAATATCAGGAATCTTGACTCCGTAAAG
The DNA here is from genome assembly GCA_030592835.1 of Candidatus Cloacimonadota bacterium. Taxonomy (GTDB): domain Bacteria; phylum Cloacimonadota; class Cloacimonadia; order Cloacimonadales; family TCS61; genus JAUVIJ01. The sequence continues at coordinate 25,070 of JAUVIJ010000002.1, forward strand.
GAACATCCTCGTTATAAATTCATCAAGGGTGATATCACGTCACAGAAGGATCTGTTGAAGTTGAGTGATGAAGATTTTTCCCTGGTCGTCAATTTTGCAGCAGAATCTCACGTTGATCGCAGTATCCTGGCTCCCAATCAGTTTGTTATGACCAATGTAGTCGGTACCCAGAATCTCTTGAACCTGGCAGTGAAAAAAGGGATCAGTAAATTTGTGCAGATCTCAACCGATGAAGTATATGGTTCTTTAGGTCCCGATGGTTATTTTACCGAGAAGACACCTTTTGATCCAACATCTCCCTATTCTTCATCAAAAGCTGCTGCCGACCTTATTGTAATGGCATATAATAAAACTTTTGAACTACCGGTAAATATTACCCGCTGTTCCAATAATTATGGACCCTATCAGTTTCCGGAAAAATTGATACCTTTGATGATAAATAATGCACTCAGCAATAAGGAGCTTCCAGTATATGGGGATGGTAAGAATGTCCGTGACTGGATCTATGTCGAGGATCATTGTAAGGGAATTCTTCTGGTCATGGAGAAAGGTGAGAACGGTCAGGTTTATAATCTGGGGGGAAACAGCGAAAAACAGAACATTGAAATCGTTGAACTTCTCTTGGAAATCCTCAATAAACCACATAGCCTGATCAAATATGTAACGGACAGGAAAGCCCACGATCGCAGGTATGCCATCGATTTCACCAAGATTAATAAAGATCTTGGTTGGAATCCTGAAACCGATTTCAAAACCGGTATGTCCAAAACAGTGAACTGGTACCTGGAAAATAGAAACTGGCTGGATAATATTATCTCAGGGGAATACCAGCAATATTATGAGCTGATGTATAAAAACAGATAAATCTTCCCTGCTCAATATTTTTCGTTCATCAACGTACATTTTCTGTTCAGAATCGAACAATTTTTAAACTCTTTAACCCAGATAATGCAATAGAGGTTTAATAAAGAGTGGTAATATTTTATAGGGTGATGGGTTACAAAATTTTCCTGCATATCATACAGATATTCAGAAACAATTTTGTAATTCATTCACACATACAAGATTTATAAGCCTAAGGCTTAATGC
>JAUVIJ010000237.1 GCA_030592835.1 Candidatus Cloacimonadota bacterium
GCGAATGTTCCTAAAGTCAGAAGAGAGAGAGTCAAGTTGTTATATCGGAGTTTAATGTCGGCTCATGATGCTGGGTTGCTGGAATCATGCCATGATCTCTCCGATGGTGGTCTGGCTGTTGCCTTAGCGGAAAGTGCATTCGGGGGAAATCTGGGGATTGAAATAACTCTGGACGGTTTTGAGGATCTGCTATTGAACGCTATCCTGTTCTCGGAGTCACATTCACGTTTCATTATTTCTATCAAACCGGAAAATCGCGAAAGAATTGAAAAGTTATTCACAAAATCAGCAATTTTCATTGGTAGGGTTAGAACGGATCGAAAGTTTATTATAACCAGGGCTGAGGAAATCATAATCGATCTGGATATTGAACAATTAATAAAAGCATGGGAAAGAGATCTGGAGATATCATGAGTGATGTAAAAGCATTAATAATTACAGGTTACGGAATTAATTGCGAAGAAGAAATGGCTGTTGCCTATAAACTTGCCGGAGCTGAAGCTGATATTGTACATTTGAACGATATTTTTCTAAAAAAGATCTCAATTCATGGATATGATATCCTCAATTTCCCAGGAGGGTTTTCCTTTGGTGATGATCTCGGTTCAGGTAAAGTGATGGCCAATAAGATGAAATACAAACGTCTGGTATCCGGAAAACTATTTCTCGATGAGATCAAGGATTTCCTCTTTGATGGTAAATTTATTCTAGGGATCTGCAATGGTTTTCAATTTCTGGTTAAAATGGGTTTATTACCCAATATCAATGATAATCTTGAACAGGAAATAACCCTGACCTACAATGATTCGGCAAAATTCGAGAACCGCTGGGTATTTTGTAAGACAAATAATAATATCAGAACCCCCTTCCTCCAGGATATAAATACAATCTATTTACCAGTTCGTCATGGCGAAGGAAAATTGATCATTAAAAATGAACATTTAAAAATCGAGATCATCCATAATAATATGAACTGTCTCAGCTACTGTACTCCTGAAGGTTTAATAACATCTGAATATCCCTATAATCCCAATGGCTCAGAATTGAATTGTGCAGCTCTTGCTGATTCTACCGGACAGATTTTTGGAATGATGCCACATCCGGAAGCTTATCTTTCTCTTTATAATAATCCTCAATGGCATAAACTGAAAAGAGAAAATCCGGATATAAGTGAAGAAGGTGAGGGATTGAAGATATTTCAAAACATAGTCAGACATATTAGATTTAAAAAAGGTTAAACATGAGATGAAAACAACAGATTTGATAAAAGATCTGGCTTGGTTACGACAAGATATCATCGGCAGGAATAAACTGTTCACTACCTTTTATGGTGAAAAACCTCTGGTTTATGCTGATTATACGGCAAGCGGGAGGAATCTGTTCTCGATCGAAAACTACATGCTTCATATCATGCAGTATTATGCCAATACACATACGGAAGATGATTTTACCGGAAAAACTATGACTACTCTCCTTCATGATGCGGAGAGGATCATCAAGAAAATGGTTAACGCTCAATCCAGTGGTCGGATCATCTTTACAGAGTCGGGGACAACAGGCGGGATAACCCGTTTACAACAGATATTAGGTGTTTACTGGCCTCCTGCTACTAAGGAAAGAGTTGATAAATTCATTCAAAGCTGTCTGGAACGATACCCGGATCGGGAAAAATGCAACAGTGATTTGAAAGCTCATATTGAACAGAACAAACCTGTTGTTTTCGTAGGACCTTATGAACATCATTCCAATGAAATAATGTGGCGTCAGACGCTTTGTGAAGTTGTGCAAATACCTCTGAATGATGAGGGTGATATCGATCTTTTAGCGCTGGAAAAAGCTGTATCTGATGATAAATATGCAAAGCGGTGTAAGATCGGATCTTTCTCCGCAGCTTCGAATGTATCAGGGATCATGACACCTGTCTACGAAGTGGCAAGAATCCTGCATGAAAATGATACTATTGCCTGTTTCGATTTTGCAGCATGTGGACCTTATGTGGAAATTGATATGAACAGAGATGAAAAAAAATACCTCGATGCGATCTTTCTTTCTCCCCATAAATTTCTCGGAGGTCCTGGTACATCAGGTATATTGGTGATCAATGAAAGGATCTACCCGAAACATCTTCCTCCCAGTATAGCTGCCGGAGGAACGGTTGACTATGTGTCCCTGCATCGGGAAAAATACATCGATGATATCGAGATCCGGGAAAAACCCGGCACTCCTGCTATCTTGCAGAATATTAAGATCGCTCTCGCTTTTCAATTGAAAGAAAAAGTAGGATTGGAGAATATTGACAGGATCGAAAAATATTATCTAAAAAAATTCTACGATAAATTCATTAATGATAACAGGGTAACATTTTATGGTCCAACGGATCCTGATAAAAAGGTCAGTATCATTCCCTTCAATATAAAACACAAAGATAGAATCCTTCATCCCAAATTTATAACCAAATTAATGAATGATCTCTTTGGAATACAGACAAGAGCCGGATGTTCCTGTGCCGGACCCTATGGTCACAGACTACTTCAAATCAGTGAAGAGATATCAAAATACTACCAGTGTCTGATCGGTGTGGATAAATATGCAGGGATTAAACCGGGATGGGTCAGATTCAACCTCCACTATGCCCTTTCCCTGGCAGAATTTGATTATATTGTTCAGGTTATGGATTTCATCCTGGAACATGCCCACAAGTTCCTGCCTTATTACGAATTTGATTTTCAGACCGGGGACTGGAATCATTTTGAAAACCAGGAGAATAATCATCCCATTAA
>JAUVIJ010000216.1 GCA_030592835.1 Candidatus Cloacimonadota bacterium
AAACCCGAAATTGAAATTGTCAGGCTTTTCACGATCCCAAAAAGATCGGTGAATTGTAACTGAATGAATTTTATTTTATCTTCTTTTACTCTTCTCCGGATTTCAGCTTTATCCATAATAACACTACCTCATTTTTTTTTATAATATAAGCATTAAATCTGACCTGATTATTTACAGTCAAGAGGTTTTTCCAGACAAAAAATATTCTGTAGGAAAACAATATAGATCAGTACTTCATTCAATAATAGATAATGAAATATTCACCGTATTTGTAATTATTAACCTGATAAAAAGCTTGTCAGCTTTTTCCTTTTCTGAATTTTCGGTTGCAAAATCGAGTTTCCCGAGGAGTAGGATTATGGATTATACAAACGAAAAAATCAGGAAAAAACCCAGGAAATTTTATCCCACCGACCTGGATCTGACTAAATGGGAGAACGTGGAGAAAATCCTGAAAAATCTGATCTCCGAAGAAATTGGTTCAGCCGGGGAATTGATCAAATTCATGGAAAAAGTCGGAGAACTTTCTGATATTCTCTCTGAGGAAATGGCCTGGAGATATATTAATATGACTCGCTATGCCGACAAACCGGAATACTCCGAAAAATTCAATGAGTTTTATGCCGGTGTGATCTCCAAAGCCAAACCCTATGACCATAAGATCAACAAGAAATTTTATGATAATCCCTTCCGACAGGATTTATCTGAAGAAAAATATGCCCACCTGAACAGAATAATCTCCAACGACATCGAACTTTACCGGGATGAGAATATATCATTGCAGATCAAAGAAAAGGAACTGGCAAATAAATATGGATCAGCTTTCTCCAAACTGACAGTTATGTTCCGTGGTGAAGAAAAAACACTGTCCCAACTTGCTCCTTTCATGTTGGAAACCGATCGCAAAATGAGGGAAGAAGTATGGTTTCTCCGCAATGATAAAATGCTGGAGAAAAGGGAAGAATTCAATAAGTTGTTCGACGAATTGAAAGAAGTAAGGATGCAAATAGCTGCAAATACGGGTTTTGATAACTACCGTGATTTCATGCATCAGGCGAAAGGTCGTTTTTCCTATACTCCGGATGATCTGATCTCTTTTCACAATTCCGTGGAAAAGATCGTTATTCCCTTCCTGAAAGATCAAACCGAGATCAGAAGAAAAAAGCTGGGACTGGAATCAGTTAAACCCTGGGACACTTCCGTCGATCTCGACGGTATTATTCTCAAACCCTTTGCCAGTATCGATGAATTCATCGATAAAGGTATCGATATTCTGCATGAGCTCAAACCGGTCTTCGGATCAAGATTGAACAAGATGAAAAATTCCGGTTTTTTGGATCTGGATAACCGCAAGGGGAAAGCTCCCGGTGGATATAATTATCCACTGCAGGAAACAGGTGCTCCCTTCATTTTCATGAACGCCGTTGGTATCCACAGAAATGTTGTTACACTTCTACATGAATCAGGTCATGCCATGCATACTTTTGCCACCAGGAATATCAAACTCGATGCTTATAAAAGTGTTCCAAGTGAAGTAGCCGAACTGGCATCGATGGCAATGGAATTTCTGACAATGGATCTCTGGAACAAGTATTATACGGATAATGAGCATTTCAAAAAAGCCAAACGTGATCAACTGAAAGGGGCTTTAGATTTCCTTCCCTGGGCAATGATCGTAGATGCCTTTCAGCATTGGATCTATTTGAATCCTCAACACTCGGTTCAGGAAAGAGAAGAGCATTTTTCAAATTTGATGAATAGATTCAATTCCGGAGTTGACTGGTCAGGGCTGGATAAATACAAGACAATAACCTGGTTATATCAACTGCATATTTTTGAAGTGCCTTTCTATTATATCGAATATGCCATGTCACAACTGGGAGCTCTGGCAGTTTACAGAAATTATAAACGCACAGGAAAGAAAACCGCTCTTGATAATTATGAAAAATTCCTGGAGCTGGGTTATACCAAGCCGGTCAATGAACTCTATGAAGCCGCTGGGATCAAGTTCGATTTCAGCGAAGAATATATCCGGGATCTGGTCGATTTTGTCAGAGAAGAACTGCAAGATTTATAATTAACAATGTTTTACTGGAAGCCATTCTCCGGAATGGCTTTTTTTGTTTATCCCGTGAATTATTTGTTTGACTTACAAATACTATCTCGATTCAAATGGTCCGGTGAGATTTTAATGTCCTATTTGCAAGGTGATTGATATGAAAAACTATCTGATATAAATTTTAGATCTAGTAACCTGATGCAGTTAATATTTGCTAAAAATTGAGGGAAATATGAAAGCGAAAAGGAGCAAAAGTTCAAATTGAAAAAAAAATAATACAAAATTTAATAGAAAAATATAAAGGGTCAGGAAAAAAGTATTTCAGCTTAAAAAAGCTGAAAGAGGATTTATATTCCCAACAACCTGATTTCAAACTGGAAACCTTGAAGAAGAATATTGCTCGTTTTAAGAAACAGGGTATTATTTTTTCCGCCGGTAGAGGTTGGTATTCTTTTCTCCCAGATGTATTTGAATTAGATACAACACCTATAAGAAACATTATTAATTTATTGAAAAGAGAATTCCCCTTGCTTGAATTCAATGTGTGGAGCACAGAACAGCTTACCGCTTATTTTCATCACATTCCCACTAGGTTTTTTGCCTTTGTTTATGCAGAGCGAGATTATCTGAATACTATTTTTGAATATCTCACAGAAAAGGGGAAAGCAGTACATCTTGATCCATCAAAAAAAGATGCAGAGAAAATTTATAATGTGGATAGGGAAACTATCATTCTTCGACCCTCTATAACCGAAGAACCGATTGAGAATAATCACTCAAAGATAGGAAAAATTTTAGTTGATTTATATATAGAAAAGGACAACTCACAAATTCTGGATGAATGGGAATACGAAAGAATATTTGAAAATATTACAGATAAATTTGTTATTCAAATCCCTGAAATTATACGTTACAAGTGGCGAAGGAAACTCTTTGCGTTTAGTCCTCTAATGGCACTTATCGACGTAAAGTGCCAATAGAGGACAATCAGTTGAGAGCATAAATATGATCAAAGAACATTGTTTTGAAAAAGAGTATGATTAAGAATGTAATCAAAGCTTCATCCAGAGAAGAATCAATGTATTGGCTTGATAAGATCAATCATTTCAAGCCGTTTTTCAGAGCAAGTTATCATAACAGATTTATTCGTTCTATA
>JAUVIJ010000071.1 GCA_030592835.1 Candidatus Cloacimonadota bacterium
AAAATGTACTTTTGAAATACTATTAATCATTTTATGTTCTTTTATAATTGTATTTACAGTATTAAAAGTCAGCAAAAGAATCGTTATAAATAGAAATATAATTATATGAATGAATCAGATCTATATCAACCAATAAAAAAGTATCTGATTTGAGAAAGGAAATTGATAGAGTTAAGATTGGCGAATAAGAGATGAAAAAATTTTCAACACTCGGATGTGCTTTGCACATTCAGAGGTTGAAAAGAAAACTTCCGATTGTCCAAAGGACATCTGAATGTTTGGGGAGAAAAATTTTCAACACTCGGAAGTGCTTCGCACATTCAGAGGTTGAATGGATAAATAATTATTTCCCTACACAAAAATTCTCAAAGATCCTGTTTAAAACATCATCTGTTGTGATTTTACCGATGATTTCTTCCAGAGCTCCACTGGCTTCCTTTAGATCAAAAGCCGTAAATTCATAGCCCATATCCTGTTTAAATGAATTTAAAGCTTTTTCAATACTATCAAGAGCTCTGGTGGCAGCAGCTATCTGCCTGGTGTTGGTAAGGATACCCGAATCCAGCTTTTCTTCAGAAATCCGGATTTCAGAAAGGATCATCTCTTTTAGTTTCCGAAGACCCTCAGGCTTTACTGCAGAACAGGGGATATACCCCTTTTTCCTGAAATCCTGTATCAATTCAGGTTTTAACTGATCGGACTTGTTAATAATTTTGATAACATGCTTTTTGGGCACAATTCCAATGAGTTTTTTGTATTCGGTAAGGTTTTCCTCTCCATCGATAATGAAAAGGACTTTATGAGAATTGCCGATAATCTCAAAAGAACGCTCGATCCCAATCTTTTCGATATCATTCTCAGTATCCCGGATCCCGGCGGTGTCGAATATCCGGACAAGATATCCCTGAAGTGATATAGCCTCTTCCAGGTAGTCACGGGTCGTACCGGGATGTGGTGTTACTATGGCTCTTTCTGTTTCCAGAAAAGCGTTGAAAATGCTGGATTTTCCAACATTGGGAGCACCAACAAGGCTGATTCTGAGTCCATCTTTAAGGATCAATCCCTCACTCCCACTTCCTGTAAGATCAATCAAATCAACTTTGATTTTTTCTAAATTTGTCAGAAAGTCTATCTTATTCAGTTGTCCCAATCCCTGTTCCATGAAGTCGATTTCCAACTCCAGTTTGATCCTTAACCCGGTAATATTTCCGAGAAGGGATTCGATCCTGTGACGGAGACTGCCCTCCAGTTGTTTCAGGGCGGCAAGATGTGAATATCGGGTTTTGGCATTTAACAGATCGCCTACTGCCTCGGCTTGGGTGAGCCCGATCTTATCATTCAGAAATGCTCTCTGGGTGAATTCACCGGGTTCGGCCAATCGGCATGATCTCAGTAATAACTCCAGAATACGATTAGTAATGAAGGTATTTCCATGAGAGGATATCTCAACCACATCTTCACCGGTGTAACTGTGAGGAGATGGAAAAACAGTAACCAGGACATCATCGACTAAAAGATCTTTATCATAGATTTTGCCGAATGTAACTTTTCTGGGTTCGATCTGATCAAGAGATTTTCGGGATCTGAATATCTTGTTTACAACAGGAATTGCATTCATCCCACTTACTCTGATAACCGCTATTCCACTGATTCCCGGAGGTGTGGAGATGGCACAGACAGTGTCGCTTTTATATTCCATCAGGAAGGTTTTTTAAATTGGATTTGATCTTTCTATAGATCTGGTCTATATTAATACCGATACGCTTCTTTAATTCCCCGATCTTGCCGAAAGTAACGAATTGGTCGGGATAACCGAAGGAAATGACTTTTGTATCAGATTGTGAATAAAAGGATTTGATACTACTGCCAAATCCTCCGATAAGGCTATTATCTTCGAAAGTAAATACCAGATCTGTATTTTTGTCGATCTTTTTGAGCAGTTTTTCATCCAGGGGTTTGAGAAAACGGGCATTGATCAAATAAGGATCGAGTGCCGGATAGTCTTTTTTTAGTTTAGAATAAATCGCTTCGGCATCACTCATTGCACTTCCAATACCTATCAGGGCTATCTTTCTGCCTTTCTTAAGAACCTCGAATTTTCCCGATTCCAGGGGAGTTATTTTCTTTTTACAGAACAAAACTGATCCCCGGGGATAACGGATTGCAATTGGTCCATCCTGATAATCTGCCGCAAACTCCAACATTCCGGCAAATTCCTCGGCATTTGAAGGGGACATCACCAGTAAATTGGGAATAAAGTTGAGGTAGGATAAATCAAAAGCACCATGATGAGTAGCGCCATCTTCTCCGACAAGACCACTGCGGTCTAAGCAGAATACTAAAGGAAGCTTCTGCAGAGCAATATCGTGGATAACTTGGTCCAAAGCCCTTTGTAAAAAGGTTGAGTAGATCGCGACGAAAGGCTTCAATCCTGATATTGCCAGACCACCGGAAAAAGTAACTGCATGTTGTTCTGCGATACCGACATCGAAAAATCGACTTGGGAATTTCTTTGAGAACTCGATTAAACCTGTCCCTTCGGTCATGGCTGCTGTAATTGCGACTATGTTTTTATTATTTTTAGCAAGCTTACATAAAGTGTCTCCGAAGAAGTTCGAATAGGAAACACCTTTTTTGTTTATACATTTTCCACTTTTTAGATCGTAAGGACCCAGGCCATGAAAACGAGGTGCATCTTCCTCAGCATGTTCATATCCCTTACCTTTTTTGGTTACAACATGAACCATAACCGGTCCGACCATATTCCGGGTGACTTTATTAAAAATTCTGACCATACGACCGATGTCATGACCATCGACAGGACCAACATATTTGAAACCGAGATCTTCAAAGATAACATTAGGCACGAAAAAATTGATCAGATTCTCTTCGAATTTCTGTGCCAGTTGGATGAATCTTTTTTTCAGGCGGGGAGGAAAATGTTGGAATAAATCCCAGATCTTTCCTTTGATAGCGTTATAGGAACGGCTTACCAGAATATTGGTAATGTACGCCTGTAAAGCACCGACATTCTTGGATATGGACATATTATTATCATTAAGGATCACGATCATATTCTTCTGCAGATGTCCTGCATGATTAAGAGCTTCGAAGGACATCCCGCCTGTAAGCGCTCCGTCTCCAATAACTGCGATTACCCGACCCTTTTTTTTATGCAGTTCTCTGGCAACCGTTATCCCTAGAGCTGCAGAAATAGAGGTGCTGGCATGCCCGACCCCAAAAGCATCGTATTTGCTTTCGAAAATATTACTGAAACCACTTATACCATCCAACTGTCTGAGGGTATCAAATCTATCATTCCGCTCGGTTAATATTTTATAAGCATAGGATTGATGCCCGACATCCCAGACGATCCTGTCTGTAAGGGGATTGAAAACCTTCAATAAAGCAATAGTAAGATCCGTGGCTCCGAGACTGGGAGCAACATGCCCTCCGGTTCTGGCAGTGACTTCAAGAATTCTCTTTCTGACATCGTCTGCCAGTATGTCCAGTTCAGACAATAATAGTTTTTTAACATCCCTCGGAGTTTTGATCTTTTCCAGCATTTTTCTCTCAATTTTACTATTTTGGTTTATAATTTTGTCTGGGGAACAGTTGTCAAATAATATTAGAGAACGTAACAAGTAACAAGTAACGAGTGACCAGCATGAAAACGGTAGTCAAAATACGGTAGACTGAATAGAATTGAAAGAAAACAAATAATGTTGTTAGTTCAATTTTGCAAATTGAACTTGTTAAATTCGACTCGAAAGGAACGTCGAGTCGAAACGGCATTACTTCAAGTCGTTGTCACTGCAGGAAGCAGTTCCTAACGACTCGAATCAAGACGGAAGAAACCTTTACGAAACTTCTTACGGAGAAATTCTGAAACCCGTAGGATGTGTATTCAACGGGGTGAAGACAGATTTCGGAAAATTATTAGCAATAGAGTATCTTTTTCCTTTATCCCTATTCCCTTTTCCCTAATCCCGATTCCCTAAATCCTAGATCCTATCCAGGCTAACACATTATCAATCCCTGTTTTTTTCAGAGAAGAGAAAGGGATAATTTTGTTTTCAAGTAGAGAAAATTGAGATTGCAGACTGTTCAAGGTTGATTTGATCTTATTCCGTGGAATTTTGTCCGCTTTAGTTGCAACAACCAGAAATTTTGTATTGTAAAGTGTTAACATTTCGATCATCTTCAGATCCTTAGGATCTGCTTTATGCCGAATATCTATCAGCAGTACTACACCGATCAGATTTTGTCGATGATCGAAATAATCCCAAAGCATTTTTTGCCAGCGATCTCTTTCGGTTTTGCTGACCTTAGCATACCCGTAACCGGGAAAATCAACGAGGTTGAAGTATCCATCTTCCTGGCTGATCGTTTCTCTAAATTTAATCCGGAAAAAATTCAACAATCTGGTTTTCCCGGGTGTTGAACTTATTTTTACAAGTGCTTTCCGGTTGAGGATCGTGTTTATCAGGGAAGATTTTCCCACATTGGATTTTCCGGCAAAAGCAAGTTCAACATTATCCGGTTCCGGATAATCACGGGGAAGGACAGCGCTTTTAATAAAGCTTGAATTAATGATCCGTATCATTACAGGTTAGTTATTCGTAATAAATTACTGATGATCTTTCTGATTCCCAGACCTCGATTTCAGATACCCGGCAACTTTCTTTGTTAACCTTTTTACTTAATTCCAGAAACAGGATCCTGGCGATATTCTCGGAGGTGGGATTACACTCATTAAACCATTCCAGATCATTCAGAAAGGTGTGATCAAACTTACTCAGAAGTTCATCCAACTGCTGCTTTAACTCACCAAAATCTATTGATAGCCCGATTTTATCAGTATCTTTACAGATAACAGCCATCCGTACTTTCCAGTTGTGGCCATGAAGTTTCCGGCAATCTCCCTCATAACCTTCAAGTTTATGAGCCGAGGAAAAATGAGAAATGACATTTAAAATATACATGTTCACCTCAGATTAAATTTTTTCTATGAATTTTCCACTGTATATTTTGTAAAGTATTTTATAATTGACTTCCACGTGACTAAATAAGAAAATATACTTTATTTTTCAGAATGAAGAAAATAAAAAAAGTGTTATTAGTTATAATTCTGATTTTAATATCTACTTTACTTTTTCCCTGGGGGGAAAAGGAAATAACCAGGATGTATTATAGTGCATCCCTTGGTTACAGTAAAATCATCGGAGGATCTTCAGGGAATTTTGAATCCGGTTATTCCAAGGATTGCTCGAGAGCATTATCTTCTAACAAATTTGGAAATTACTGCTCGAAAAAAATGGTTAGAAGCTGGAATGGGGGTGGGTCTGAAAATTCTCTATAAAAATCCAGATGAATCTAATAAATGGCACACAAGTCCAACACTATTTAGCTATTTATATGCAACAGTAAAAGTTCACCCATATTCTAAGATCAGGAAAGTTGATTCGTATTTCATTTTAGGTTGTAGTCTTGTCTCCCTCTTTTCCCCATCTGCAGGAATTGGAGTTAGATTTTATGACAGAATTCTTTTGGAAATGATATTTAGAAGCGAGATTTTATTTTTGTACTTTGCTGGAGCGGATCAATATGATGTAAAATTTCTGCTGGGATATTCATTTTGAATTATTGGACTATTTTTTGCATCTGTTTCGTTGACACAGAATCATCAAAACTAATTTTCACTTTGAGGAGATTATGAATAATAACAATATCATCAAAGCCAATCCGGTTTTAAGAAGAATTTTGCTGATTATTATACTGGCTGTTCTTGTTTCCGGTGTATATTTTTCGATCAAAATGCAGAAACTGAAGACCGAACTTGTTGTAACAATGGAAAGTGACCCGGAACTTGTTTTTGAAAAGCTCCTTACTTACATGAAAGCTTTTATTGTGGCTAATCTTGTCATAATCGGGATGTTGTCGATCTATATATTTATTCTCGCTGTAAAAACTATCAGATCCAGGCAGTTTCCTCCACCCGGAGTAGGTGTTATCAGGGATACTATTATCCAAAAAGGAAAAAATGCCTTACGAACGGGTTATCTTATTATCATTCTGGGTTTATTTCTGATTGTATTTACTATTATTTTGAATTATCATTTAAACAGGATCGTAAACACAATTATAATAAATTAACGGGAGAGATAAATGAAGGTAAGGGTTATCTTTTTATTAATATTATCTGTAGCCATCCTCAGTGGAGAAATAATTTTAGAAGAGGGATTTGAAGGAGGAATACTTCCCGCCGGCTGGACCCAGGATTTTGTAAACGGAAATACCAGTTGGGCATACCAGAATGGAGGTTACATTGGCCATCCATCCTCGGCTCATACCGGAAGTTATAATGCGTTTCTTTATAGCAGCAGTTACCAGGTAACGAAATTAATAACACCGGAAATCAATTTAGGTACAAGCAGTGATGGAACCCTGACTTTCTGGCATACTCAGGATGACTGGGCTCAAGATCAGGATGAATTGCATATTTACTACAAAACTTCATCCGGTGGAAACTGGAATCTGCTGGCATCCTATACGGAAAGTATTGTCGACTGGACGGAATGGACAATCACCTTACCAAACCCTAGCACAACTTATTATATTGCTTTTGAAGGTGTAGCCGATTGGGGATACGGTATATGTATAGATGACATCGAAATCAGCGGAATTCCAGTATCTTATGATAATGATCTGGCGGCAACAGCTTTAAACGGTCCCGAGAATGTTAATGCTGGAAATTCTTACATTTATACTCTTACTGTAGCCAATGTCGGAGCTATAACTCAGAATAATTATGAAATATCACTGATGAAAAACGGAAATGAAGAAATTATTTCTCAGGATATCAATACGCCTATAGCCCCGGGAGAAGAACTCGATTTCAGTCTTATCTGGAATATCCCTCTTGATGAGCCTATAACAACAGTTCAACTTAGAGGTGAGGTTGACCTGGAGGGGGATGAAAATTTAAATAATAATCTGAGTAATATAATCTCCGTGGTCGTTTTGCCTAACGGCGTTTTTGAAATTACCGTAGGAAATGGAAATGAACTGAACGACCGTTACCCGGTGAGTTTTTCCTACAAAAATAGTTTAACCGAAACTATGTATTACCCTGATGAATTGGACAATATAATTGGTTTAATTACCGGAATTTGCTATTATAACAATTTCGCTATAAATCTAACTAACAAACCGACAAAGATCTGGATGGGGGAAACAACTATAAATAACTTTGTAAACGGATTCATACCATCGACTGAACTAGATCTGGTATTTGCAGGAAATGTAGATTATCCAGCAGGTGAAAATAGTATTAATATTGATTTTGACGTTCCTTATTTGTATGAGGGAGACAATTTGGTCGTGATGATCCAGAAAGAATGGGAGGAATCGTATTATTCCAGCACTGAAGTAGAGTTTTATACTACTGTCACTGAAGTAGATGACCGTACAATCTACGAACGAGATAATTTTATTGAATTCGATCCCCAAAATCCCCCCGAAGGTTTCCTGACGGAAGATATTCCCAACACGACGTTTCATTTCTACATTGGCAATTTAGGTACGGTTGCGGGCTATGTCCGCGATGACGAAAATAATTCTCTCCAGGGAGCAGAAGTTCGGATAGAGGGAGAAAATGTTTACACTATCACCGATCAGAATGGATATTATCAAATAGCTAATATTCCCGAAGGAAATTACGATTTCACGGCTTCCTATTTTGGATATTCCCCTCAGACGATAAATGCTGATGTGGTTGAAAATGAAACCACCGAAGTTGATTTCAATCTTATACCTCTCGATGTTGTCAGTGTTTATGGATATGTTGTCGGAAGCGATTCCCCGGAAGTCGGTTTGGAAGATGCCTATGTATCACTTACCGGATTTGAAGATTATTTCACATATACGGATACTGATGGTTATTTCATCTTTCCGGAAATATATACTAATATTACTTATCATTTGGAGATTTCCCATGAAGGATATGATCCTTACATCGATGATATCTTTGTTGCGGGATCGGATCTTGATCTTGGAACTATAATTCTCAGTGAGATCGCCACACCACCTGGAAATGTGGTGGCGATTCAGAATAATGAGGAAACCCAGGTAGACCTGACCTGGAGTGCCCCCGGAGCGGGAGGAGGAGAATTCCGTTATGATGATGGTGATTTCGATTTCGAAATGGGTTGGAGCAATACTCCCTACAATGCTGTTTTTGGTGCTGTACATCGTCATCATGCCATTATCCAGGAAATTCACTGGTATTTAAGTTCAGCCAATGCCAACCATAATAATGTAAAACTCTATTTATTTGGCCTTGATGCTTATGGAGAACCGGATAATTCCATTATCCTGTTAAATACCGGGTATGTTTCCAACGAAGATGATCAGTGGAATATCTATGAATTGCCTGAAGAGGTCGAAGTAACGGACGGTTTTCTAATTGGATTGGGAACACCCAACATTTGGACCGGTATCGGTATGGATGATGGTGAGGAAGAACCCTGGGTATTTCAGATGGGAACACAGTACACAATAGAAAATTACACAAACTCCGAAGATGAATGGGTCGATCTTGGCACAATAAACCCACCGATGTTTTCACGGAATTTAATGATCAGAGCATTAGGCATTGATCTGGGAGAGATCGAATCCAGATTTGATAGAACGATCGATAATACTGTTTTTTCAGGATCAGATTTTACTCGGGTGGAGAGTCGATATTTCGAGTATTATAATGTCTATCGATTCCCCGAGGAAG
>JAUVIJ010000245.1 GCA_030592835.1 Candidatus Cloacimonadota bacterium
TAAGGAGTGATTTGAAAAGCTTGGTAAAAGGTCTTTCCCTGGGAATAAGTATCTTCTTTAAATCTTGCATAAAGATCAGGATCCATATTATATCCTGTGTAGATATCGATAAATCCGGGATTACCATCGAATTTCTGAGTAAATCTTTCCGCAAAACCCTTTACTCCAGCAGACATTCCGTGTGTAGAAACCTGCAAATCTGTTTCCTGGGTCCCCATCATCGAAAAAATATCTTTCTGCTGCTTTCTTTCTTTAATAACTTTTCCTGATACAAATCCGGATATATTCTCGGTATTGATTTCCAGCCAGTTGTCATTATCGTTGACAATCTCGATCTCGGTTCCTTCTGCAAGTTCGGCTATGATTTGAAACATAGAGCCCGGTCCGGTTCTTACCGAAGCTCTATCTCTGCGGATAATATCTTTATCGATAGCTAATAAACTGATAATTACTAATATTAAAAACAAGAAAGGTAGATATTTTTTCATCTATTTTACCTCCAGTTTTATAATCCCATCCCAATGATCGGGCGGATTTTTCATAAGATATTGACAACGGTCAAGCATTACTTTAGAAGCTGTATCATCCAGTTCCGAAAACAATGTGACAGCATCTTTGAAATTACCCTTTCGATATAGACTTAAAGCCTCTTCGTATTTTGTTATCCAATCAGTTTTTTCGATCATATCTCTGGTTTCGATCAATTCGTAGATCCTGGTCGGTTTAGTTTTACCTTTTACTCTTAAATAATCCAGTTCCCGGCAAATAAAAACATCCTTGATCAAATCATAGGTAAATGCACTTATGATAATGTTTGTCTGGAATACTTTGTTTACACCTTCCAGGCGGGAAGCAAGATTGACCGTATCACCGATGGCTGTATAATCCATTCTTTTGTCACTGCCAATATTCCCGGCAACAAGAGGTCCGGAGTTTATTCCGGTACGTGTTTTAAGATGGAATTGTTCCGGAGCTGTGAGAACTTCCTTTTTTTCCAATTGATCCCGAAGTCTTTTATGCTCCAGAGCTGATTGACAGGCTAGTAAAGCATGATCTTTCCTGGCAATAGGTGCTCCGAAAAGAGCCATGATCCCATCACCGGTGTATTTATCGAGCAATCCTCCATGATCAAGTACCATCCCTGTAAGTATTTGAAAATAAGTATTTAAGTCTTCTACCAGTTCATTGGGAGTTTTCGTCTCTGAGATTGCTGTGAAATTGTAAATGTCGGTATACAACACAGTTGCCTCGATCTCTTCTCCTCCCAACTGAATCTGTTCAGGATTATCCTCCAGTTTTTTAATTACGTCCGGATGCAGATATCTCGTGAATATTCTTCTGATCTCACGCTTGGATTTTCCCTCCAGAAGATAACTGACCGTTACAATTGAAAGATAGGAGCTGACAAAACCCAGTATACTGAAGGTAATATTGAATACTACACGGAACTGGATCCAGAGTATATAATTCAGGAAAAGACCCAGCAACATCAGGATGAAAAGAAAGGGATTGCTGTATTTGGCGGGAAAATGTGTGACACTGAAAAATACCAAAAAAACTATGATAACAACGAAGACCATATTTATCCATTGTGGGATAAAATGTACAAAATCCTGTTGCAGGAAATTACTGAGAGTGGTCGCCCAGATCTCCATTCCAGGCAGGATCTTAGTGAAGGGATTAGTCTTCAGATCCAGAAGACCTGCGGCTGTTGCTCCGACAATAATATACTTATCCTTAAAAGTTTCAGGAGGGATTAGAGGTTGATTACCGTAAGCAACTGCTGATGCAGAAGCAATAACGGCTTGAAAGGGATAATATTGAAAAGGTCTTTTCTCTGATCGAGTTCCATACCAGTTTATGAAATAATTCCCTTTATTATCCAGAGGGATGTTTTCATCATCGAGGGTAAGTTGTCCTGTTCTGAACTGCATTCTCTGCGATTTGTTTTTCTGTTGAAGCCAGACGCTGAAAGACATTTGAGGAAATTCATAATCCTGCATCCGGTGCAGAATAGGTATCCTCCGGATAACTCCATCGGTATCCGGTACCACATTGATCACACCAATCGCTCGGGCGGCATTTAGAAATATTTTAAGAGGAGATATGATCCCGGAATAGGTAAGATTCCTGTATGGATCCTTAAAATCAACATCAAGATCAAATCGAGTTAAATCTACTTTAGTTAACAGACTGTCCTCAGATAACTGAGCTCCCAGAAACACGTTACCATTAGCTGCAATAGCTTTTGCAAAGCCTCCATCTGTAACTTCAGCATCGGTTTCTTCTCTATCTATATCCGGTTCGTAGAACTGCATATCAAATATTACAGCTTTACTGCCGGCTGCAGTAAAATAATCGACCATGTATCCATAAAAACTGCGGGGCCAAGGCCAGGAAACACCATTATCCTTGAAAAAATTTAGACTTCCATCATCTATAGCGACAATCACGACGTTAGAATCAGCATTTTCCGGAACAGGATCCAATCGGAATCTGTAATCGATCAGTTTCATCTCGGTTTCCTGGAAAAATGAACTACTGCTGA
>JAUVIJ010000225.1 GCA_030592835.1 Candidatus Cloacimonadota bacterium
ACCGGAAGCAGATATTCAATTTTGATAAGCCCATCGAAATTAGCGGAGGTCCAAATGATATCATGAGTGGATTCCAGTTCCCATTCCTCGCCACCGTTAGGACTAATCACGAGTATCATGGGATCGGTTCCACTTCCGAAATCATGGAACCCAAGGTAGCTGAAGGTATTTTGCGGCTGAACCAGCCATTGGGAATCATCAGCATTTGTGCCTGCAGACATTGGCCAGTCTGTGGTTGGAGCATCTACAGTGGATTTGCGAACGAGAGTATGATCTTTTGTCGCTTCAGAGACACCGGCAACATCCCAGCCATTATCAGGAGCAATGCCGTCAGGTTCTTCCTGCCCTACTGAGTCGATCAGATAAAAACCACCTGCCCCGTCTGATTTTGCCAGACCCTGAGCATCATTACCATTATGGTACAGGGTTACCAGCAGGTCTGCAACAGCTATCATGGTGGCATCCGCGTCGGGATGACAGACTACATAGACATCGTCGTTTGCCAGTATAGCTCCATCGGGAAAATCAATAGAATAATCATACCAAGTGCCGTCATTCGCAATCTGCCAGAGTTGATATTCGGTAAGATCGACTTCAGCTCCGGTTCCATTGAATATCTCCAATGCTTTGTTATAACCGGATCCTTCTATGTATTCTGAGAAGAAGAGATCGAGAGCATCATCTGCAAAAATGTTTAGAAATAAAAGAGTAAGGAATGTTAACACGATTATTTTTTTCATATTATCCTCCTGAGTCTATTTAATGATATTATAATTGTTAAATTTTTTTAATAAAAATATCTATTTTTTTTTTACCACTCACGAATTTCCAATTGTTCCAGGATGGGTCTCAATTTAAAAGTTGAGATCTTTTGA
This sequence comes from Candidatus Cloacimonadota bacterium, assembly GCA_030592835.1. Taxonomy (GTDB): domain Bacteria; phylum Cloacimonadota; class Cloacimonadia; order Cloacimonadales; family TCS61; genus JAUVIJ01. The sequence goes on from JAUVIJ010000225.1 coordinate 876, forward strand.
TAATCTTTTATTGCCTCCTGGAATTTATACCAGTTGGAATTCATAAAATTCTTCTTGAAAGTGAATTTATCTTTAATCGGATCGAATTTGATCTTCCTATCATCCAGAAATTTCACATCCTGATCAATAGCATCTCGGAACCATTTATATTGATCATATTCAGAATCAGCATTATGTTCTGCCAGTAGTTCCCTGATCAGAAGTATTCTTTTCTCTTTTTGTCCGGGATACTGTCGAATTTGTTTTTCGGTGATGGATTTTTTAAATAAAGCGCTTACTTTTTGCTTAACTTCTCCCCAGTTGTTTTCTGCCATGGTCAGATCCAGAAAATTTGTATAGAGTTTATTAGCAGCATAGGAAACCCTTTCGGCATTATTGATCAAAGAGTTTTTGGGGACCAGGCGAGGATCTTCCCAGATAAGATTTGGGATATCGGGTTTATAACCGGCGTCCGCATGCCCGATATTGGGAGTCAATCGTTCCCAGAGACCCTTTAAGGCATTGATCTCATCAAAGGTTCCTACAAAATTCTGATGAGAAACAGTATCGCTGTACATATGAGCTGCAATCCCGAGAGCATAGGGGTTATCCTTCTTGGTCATTTCAAAAAAGATCTCCTGGGCATGGGAATTTGCGGGACTGGTCATTAAGACATGCATTTTTCCATCCCGTCTATGTAACCTGGAACTGGTAACATCCCCCGGCATAAAATGGAAAAGCAGATAGATACGCATCAACTTTTTTTCCGGTTTGGTAATATCATAGGTTTGTGAAATGTAATTCTCGTAGATTTCCCCTTCGGGGGTTTCTATTTGAAACTGCTGTTTATTATCATCGACAAATTGAGAAGAGTAGGCGATAATTTCAGATTCGGATCTGTCGAATCCGGCTTCCAGAGCAAGCAATTTGGTTAAATAATAATGAAATTCAATGTTCATAAAAATCCTATATTTTCATTAAATGAATATTTTTTTGCAGATTTTCATTTTTTTTCTTAAATGTCAACTAAATTAATAAGTTGAGTCTAGATAAGATGGAATTATCAGGGTTTATCGACGTTTAATTACTACATAGTTGTCAGATTTTATTAAGTACGAATCTGTCCTTTAAATCGGCATAATCAGACAACCGAATATGTTTATTATAACTTTTTTTCATAAAAATCCCTGAAAGTTATTTGTGAGTATATTAAAACTTTTATCTATAGCCTGTTAATTTTTTATATTTTTGTAAAGGAAACCTTTTAGAAATAAATAAAAAAAACTGTTTTTCAGAAGAATGTTTTTCTAAGCATAACAAATAGTGAAATAAAATGTTTGACTAAGATTACATCATTTAACGATTATTGCAAAAAATAATTGTATTGAAAATATCTATGGGGGTATTTATGAGAAGATTCTGGATTATATTTTTATTAGTATTTATTTTTTCAAGTTGTGTTTTTTCTAATAGCGGGAAGGAAATTAACAAACCTGGAAGAGATAAACCAGGGCAATATATTCCTACTCTCGAGGATCAACTTGATGATCTTACCGCCCAGATTGTGTTGAGCCTTTCCCAGGAAAAGAAATCCAAGATAGCTATAATTGAATTTGCCGATCTGCAGGATAATATCACCGAATTCGGTCGATTCCTGGCAGAAGAATTAATCACCCGTTTATATTTAACTGGTGAATTTGAAGTAATTGAACGTCAATTACTCAATAAGGTTTTGCAGGAACACCGATTGATGATGAGTGGGATCGTGGATGAAAGTTCTGCGAAAGAATTAGGCAGGATATTAGGTGTAGATGCGATCTGTTCAGGTTCTATTGCTGATATGGTGACAAGCGTAAAAGTAAATGCCAGATTAATATCCTCGGAATCCGGTAAGATTTTTTCTGTCGCTTCAGTTGATATTCCTAAAAATGATGTGATCATTAAGATGATGGGTGGAGCGATTGCATCCAGCACGACAGAGTATTCCACTACTGAAATTCAGACTAGTGATCCTCTGCCTTCTAAACCGCTTTCCCGTATTTTTAACAGCAATGGACTGGCTTTCGAACTGATCGGCTGTATGATGAGCGACCGTACTGTAAAATGTGATCTGATCGTTACCAATCAAGAGGAA
>JAUVIJ010000241.1 GCA_030592835.1 Candidatus Cloacimonadota bacterium
CCTCTCTCCCAGATATAGTAATCCATTTCAGTGGCATTAGCTGAAGTGATCCGGATCAATCTTTTATCCAGAAAAACAATCGTAAGTAGGACTTCTGTATCTTCTGTCCGGGCTTCCAGTATTATTTCCTTTTCAGTTTTAGATTTTATTTTATATAGATTTTCTGTTCGGAAATTGCCGGTGTGAGTTACAATCTTCTCCCTGGTAAATTCCATCGCCATGTATTTAACTATTTCCATTAAAGTTTCCGGGATCAGTTCCTGTTCTTCAGGACTCATTCCGTTCCAGGCTGTGGATGATTCAATAGATTTCAAGGTCTCATCAAAATTAATTATCCAGGTACCCAGGAGAGGATCAGGTTTTTTCTCTGTACAGGAAAGCAGGATCATTAAACTGATTAAAATTGCAATTATTATTTTCATAGAACCTCATCAAGTCAGATTTTTAATTCGTTTTTCACTTCCTGTTCGATCCTGTTTACTTCCCGAACAGAAACTTTTAGTTTTGCTGCAACATCTTTGATGACTTTATCTTCACTAACATCGTAATAGGAATCGGAATAGGCACAGTAAAAACACAACCGAATCAAATAATACCTTTTTTCCGGGTTATTAAGATAGATCATGTTGATTATCCTGATGATCTCATCGAGATTGATGCGACTATTTTCGTAATCATCGATCAGCGCCGAGAACATTCTGGTTATGATATCACGATCATGCTGCCCGAACTTTTCTGAGAGCTGATCATATTCGAAGGGTCTCTGTTCCAACTGAAATACAAGATCATTGATGATCTGATTCCTTTCTTCAGGATGTATGATCTTATCGGCTTTGGCTATATGGATCAGTAAAGCCATACTGCTCATTACCAGGGAAAATTCAGCAAACTGCTTCTTTTCATCCTCGGTCTGGGGATCATAATTTCGTTTTATGAAAAAGGAATTCATGAGATCATCGCTGCCTTTTTTTTCTCCTGTCATTTTTATGATTTTAACAAACTCTTCCGACCATCGAGACATATTTTCCTCCTTTTATCTTAATTTATTTAATTTTTTCTAATGATTTTATGAAAAATATTCCCTGATATTCCTGATCATGGAATCGACATCCAATCCACACATCTTATAAACATCTTCAGCAGTACCGGAAAAAGCATAGGTTCTAATTCCGAATTTCACCAGCTTGCAGTTCAATTGTAACTGGTTTAGATTTTCGGCTGTTATACTTCCTAATCCCGTATTGATATTATGATCTTCATATGTGAAAATAATACCTGTGGATGCAGCCTTCTTCAGTGCTTCTGTATCAGGTTGCAGAGGACAGGAAACATTCCAGACCTGTAGATTAATTCCTGATCCAGCCAGAATATTGGAGATTTCCAGGGCTTTCCCGGTTAAAGTTCCGCAGGTAAGGATTGCTCCGTCATTTCCATCCCGTAGAAGATCAGCCTTACCATATTCAAAACGATAATCGCTATTGTAATAGATTTCTCCTGATTTTCGCTGTAAAATGTCGATCTTACTTCTTCCCATGGGAACTAAGTAATTCCCATATTTATTTACCAGATAACGGATTATATGATCTGTCTGATTGGCGTCTCCGGGAATTATCAGTTTGAAATTGAACAGATTTCTGATCAGGCCGATGTAATCAAGACATTGATGGGTTTTCCCGTCTTCACCAACATCCAGACCGACATGAGTCGCGATGATCTTCAGGTTTGTATTATTGATGTCGTTAAGACGGTGTTGATTATAGGTTTCATCGATGCCGAACACTCCGAAATCGGCAAAGAAAACCTGAATATTTTCCCTGGACATTGCTCCTGCCATCACAGCGGTATGATGTTCCATGATGCCCGACTGGAAAAAGTTTTCGGGTATGATCTCTTCAAATTCCTTTGTTTTGACACTTCCCTGAAGATCGCAGTCAAATATTGCAATGGGTGCATCAGGATTTTTCCGCATTATATCTGCAATTGCTTTTCCCCAGGCAGATCGGTTATCATTATTCACTTCATATTCTCGAAAAGATCCGGGATCAAAATTGAAATCAGTTCCAGTAGTTTGTATTTTTGTAGAGCTGATAAACTCTTTCCTTAGAATCTTATATTGTTCAAGGTTATTATTCTGGTTCAGTTCTTTTAGAGCCAGATCAAGTTGTTCTTCGGAGATCGTAGATCCATGATATTTCTCCTTGTTCTCCATGAAGGATACACCTTTGCCCATCATTGTATGTGCCATGATACAGACAGGCTTGTCTATGTTAATAGCTTCCAGGATCGCGGCTTCAATCTGCAGGAGGTCATGACCATCAATTTCAAGAACTTGCCAGCCATCGGAGAGGTAATTTGCCTTGATGTCCTGTGGCATGACATCATTGGTATTTCCGCATATTTGTAAACCATTGAAGTCTACGAAACCGATCAGGTTGTTAAGTTTATATTTGACGGCAAATCTACGGGCTTCACTGATCTGTCCCTTCTGTTGTTCTCCATCTCCCATCAGCACATAAATTCGGTTTTTCAAACCTTTCATTCTACAGGCAAGGGCAAAACCGCAACCTGCTGATAATCCCTGACCTAAATTACCACTGGCCCATTCTATACCGGGTACATCAGGTTCTACATGTCCTTCAAAA
>JAUVIJ010000157.1 GCA_030592835.1 Candidatus Cloacimonadota bacterium
GCTGGGTTATTGCATTCTGGGCAAATCGAACCTGAAGGCTTTGATTCTGATTGATCCAAAGGGTGAAATCGTCGGCAACACAGTTCTTACGGATGAATTCTTCGGCTTTTTTCATATCTGTCATAGTAATCATTTTGAACCTCCTATCCGTAATTTTCGGAATCGTGCTGTCGCCCCGCCATGAGTCATTCTACCTCTCTGGCCCGGTTGTCCCTTGCCACAATTAGTAACCCCGAAGGTTTTAAAATAGCGTGAATCACAGACAGCATCACAACTATTCCAGAATTCAGGATTATTGGATTTATAGATTACTTTTTTCAGTGGTCGAACCTTTTTCCCATTCTTGATTTCCCAGAACATATTACCTCCGAATTGGAAATTTACCCTGTGCTGATCGATAGAGAAGGAACCCTGTCCTTCGATATAGATGCCGTCTTTGGTGTCAGCTATCAGATCCTGAGGAGAAAGGTTTTCTTTCCCGGGTTCCAGGTAAAGGTTTGGTATACGGTTGATAGGAAAATCATAATAATTGGTTGCCCGGTTGCATCCCCGGCTCATTTTCATTCCAATAATAGGAGCGGTATCCCTGGTTGTTCCATATTCATTCAGAATCCCATTTTTGATAATATACCATTTCTGATTGGGAACGCCGTCATCATCATAGCCTGATGTGGCTAATCCTCCGGAAAGTGTGTTGTCTGCAACCAGGTTTACGATCTTGGATCCGTAACGATATTTTTTCAATTTATCCGGAGTTGCAAAAGAGATCCCGGCAAAATCAGCTTCCCAACCCAATACACGATCCAGCTCGGTAGGATGTCCAACGGATTCATGCATGGTCAGAGACAAATGAACAGGATCGAGGATCAGGTCCCGACGTTCTTCCGGTCCCAGAGTATCAGCTTTAACCTTGATAATTGCTTCTTCAGCGATCTGCGGGGCTTTTTCCTTCAAGTTCAATTGACGGATCCATTCCCAGCCCTTCGCGTTTCCACCGGGATAGAACACTCTGGTCTGACTATCATCGGAAGTTACCGCTGTAGCGGCAATGTAAGTATCTATAAAAAGTGTGTTTATATCAAGCCTGCTTCCAGTTGTGGATGCAAACAGTTTCTCATCCTTCTGTGTATTCAGGGAAAAGATCGCCTGTTTAATGTCTTCATAATTTAGCAGGGTTTTGTTAACTTCCAGCATCAGATCTGCTTTTTCCGAGATCGATATGGAAAACGGATCTATTTCAAAAGGTGTCTGATAAGAATCGATATAACCTCGTTCTTCGGCAAGGACCAGTCCTTTATCTTTTTTAACTCGTCCCGATTGCAAACAGGATATATAAGCCCTGTTTACAGTTTCGGATATCGCTTTTTCACTGAATTCATTATTGTGGGCAAATCCCCAGGCACCGTCCTTGAAAATCCTGATCCCGAAACCGTGGATAACCGAAAGGGTTGTATCTTTCGGGCTCAGATTCCTCAGGTATAGATTCTGAGTAGTTGTTTTCTGGATACGGATATCGGCATAATCAGCACCCACTCGCCGTGCTTCTTCGAGAGCCTGATCAAGAAATTTCACTTGTTCCTCCATAAATATATTTTGTCTTAAGGATTCTACAAAATCTGCATAATTAGATTATTTAACTCACCCTCGATCCCTCTCTTCAAAGAGAGGGATGACTTCAATTTCCCTTCTCTTTGTAAGAGAAGGGGTTAGGGGATGAGTCGAATGAAAGATTTTCTCTAAATATCTCTTCATTTTCAATTTTACCCTAATTATGCTGAACTCATATATTCTGTCTTGATTAGTTTTCATCAAGTATAATGATCTTTGGTCTGATCACTCCTGCCCTGATTTGAGTATGACCGTCAATATATATCTGTTTTTCGTTCATTTTTCCCAGGACATTTTTATACACCGGATTCATTACGAAATTACCGAAACCCTCGGTTAAAATCAGTGGAAAGGGGATATTTTCATTACCGGTGAGAGCTACTCCGATCTCATTTCCAATGAACTCGACCAGATCGGAATTATTGATGGAAGCACAGATCAGCCCTTTTGCTTTAGCCTGTTTCAGGATCTGTAATCGAGCAGAATCTATTCTACCGGGATAGACTACAATAGAATCATTTTTGATATCCTTGGGTGTGGAGATTTCCTCCATGAATTGGATCATACCCCAGGCATCACTACCAAAACCAATGATACCCTGAAGATTATAACCCTGATATTCAATGGTAGCTGAGTTACCAGGCTCTACATCGATGATCTTTCCTTTTACACCGGCATAACGTTCATATGGTTGTTTATCGTACTTGATGGTAACATTACCCGTTTCGAGGTCTACCTTTGTCAAAGTTCCGGTCGTTGGGGAGGGGATCATGACCGGGATTTTATTATCAAGGATCCTGGAGGCCAGGATTTCTCCGGAATAGATAAAATCCTTTTCCATTTTTTTCATGTAACGGGCGATCAAACTGGGTTTAACCATCAATTTTTTTGCCAATTTTACTGTTTTAGGTCGAGTAGAATAGTCCTGAATTTCTCTCAAGATGATTGTTCCAGAATCAAAATTGATCTTTTCCACTCTTCCTCTGATCGGGGACTCAAAATAATAATGTTGGAACTGGATCTCATCCAGCAGCTTTCTAGAACCAACTTCTACAATTCGCTGACCGTATTTTACTTCCTGTCCCTCTTTGATCAGCAGAGATGAAGGAAAATTCTCCGGGTTCAATTTAAGATAAGTTTTATCAAAAAGTGAAAGTACATACAGCCGGGGTGGATCATATCGATTTTCTCCGATCAAGGTATCAGGATCAACCTGGTCATTCTTTTTTACCATGATCTCTCCCACGTATGGTAAGCTTATTTTGATCTGATATTTTCCTTTCAGAATCTCAGTAACGAGAAAATATTTCGCGAAGGAAAATTCCAGATCCTGTTTTTTCTTGTTGAAATCATAAAGATCCATTGCAATCTGTTCAGAAGCAAAATCCGGTTTTTCCCTGACATCGATCAGAAGCGGGAGTTCAGACACAAACCGGTATTCAGCGCGATCATCATTCAGATAGAAACCTTTTTCGAGGATAAGATGGTATTCCCTTTTTCCCAGATCCTTATTCTCTATATAAAGGTAGTCCCCTGTCTTAATAGAATAGTTTTCAGTTTTTAAAGAAGTTTTTGCCGTTATCTTCATTGCTGGTCGATTTTCTTTCCATTTTTTTACAACAGGTCGGATACTGACAGCCAGTTTCTCGAAACAGGAATTTTCCAGAATATCTGAAGCAACAGCTTCATTAACTGCACTCAACTTACCGAGATGAGGTGAGATGAAATGACTGTCTTTCCAGATCAAAGTTACACCCTGGGGACAGAAACCATCAGTTATCATCGTTAGTGAATGTTCTTTCTTCTCGGCATGAGATAGAATTCCCCCAGCTCCGATCATGATATTGATATCAAAGATATGAAATTTCTTTTTCTCCAGAGCTTTTTCAAAATAAAAAGTTTCAGTTAGCTTTTCCAGGTTCTGATGATTGTTTTTAATCTTTTCCAGAAAACCGATCTCCCTGGTATTGAAGTTCATCTGCAAGTGCTGAATTAAAGACATCTTGATCGACTCCCGGGCAATTGCATGTTCAATAGCGAGTTGAAAATCGTCCTCAGGGATATAAGTAGGGTAAAGCATCTTATTTCCGATGTAATTCCTGATATAATCGTCATCCCAATCCTGAGGCAACCAATCCTTGATGTTTTCAAAACCTGAATCTTTGAGAACATTTGATATACTGTAACTCATTCCGTAGTTTGCACATACTGTTCTATGATATTCTCCCAGAATATTAGAAAAAATATCAGTAGTTGCACCACCGATATCTACACTTAAGATATTTTCACTCATTTTTTCACTGATTATCTGTAATGAATTGATAACAGCGCTGGGAGTAGGAATTATGTCATCGGCAGTTATTGTTTTCAACAGGGAGTAGCCTGGAGCCTGTTCCATAACATTTTCCATGAATAATTTATGGATCTTATCCCGTGCAGGTTGCAGATTTTCCATCTGCATGGTTGGTCTGATATTGGGTACAAAATAGATCTCAAACTGATCCTTGAACAATCCCGCTATATAACTCTGGGCGGATTCGTTCCCGGCAAAGATCAAAGGGATCATGCTTTTGTCTCCGAATTTGGGTCGTGGTCGGGCATATTGTAGAATTTCTCCGAGACGCAAAAGAGGTGCGACGGCTCCATCATTAACACCTCCAGCCATCAGAATGATATCAGGATGCAGGATCGCCATTGTCTGCATCTGTTCCAGTGCGGAACGTTTATCATCGATGGCAAAAGTATCGAGGATCACTCCCCCGGCTCCATAAGCTGTTCTTTTCCCACTGCTGGCAGAATCGAAAAGGGTTAAACCGATGACAAGTATCTGTAATCCTCCTCCAGCACTGCTTGTGGAAAGAAATAAAACATCATCTCTAAATAGGAGATTATTGAAATCAGAATCAGGTAATAGTAATTCCACTTTGTTCCCGGTTTCCAGTTCCCGGATTGCATTATAAACGCCGATATTTACATTTTCTTTTGGCTTTTCCACAGTTGTCGGCGTATTCGTCAATCCCCCGATTTCGTATTTATCGCCAACTTGTTCCAATAAAAGAGCTTTTGTGGTTGTACTTCCCACATCCGTGATCAAAATCTTTGATTTTGAAGCCCAAAGCTTCTCCTTTTGAGCCCAGAAAGGTATTTGAGATATATTCTCGACAGCCATTTTTCTGGCTTCTGTA
>JAUVIJ010000144.1 GCA_030592835.1 Candidatus Cloacimonadota bacterium
ACCATCACCGAAAAGGACACAGGTGTTTCGATCTTTCCAATTAGTGATCTTGGTTAATACCTCCACACCCACAATCAGAACATTATGAGCGATATCATTTTCAATATATTGTTTTGCAATATTGGCAGCATAAACCCAACCGGAGCAACCTGCAGAAATATCAAAAGCCGGGAAATTTTTCACACCCAGCAAATTCTGAAGAATACAGGCGGTAGAAGGGAAAGCATGATCATTAGAAATACAGCCAACTATGATCATATCAAGATCCTTTGCTCTCAGGTTTGCAGCTTCGAGTGCTTTAAGGGTAGCATTATAGGCCAGATCGGAAGCAGCTTGATCTTCAGATGCAAGATGCCGTTCAAACATTCCTGTTCTGGTTCGAATCCATTCGTCTGATGTTTCCACTATTTTTTCAAGATCATAATTGTTCAATATTTTATCCGGTACATACATTCCGGTGCCGGCAATCTTTGCACTATATTTGGTAATCATTATACCATCCTCTCAAATGCTTCTCTAGAATGCTTTATAAATCCGGATCTGGCAATTTTGGCTGCGACTTTGATAGCATTTTTAATAGCTTTCGTATTTGCTCTTCCATGAGATATTACAGTGATACCATTCACGCCAACTAGTAAAGCACCTCCGTATTCTGCATGATCCATTTTCTTCTTCAAATAAGTATATACGGGGAAAGATAGTAGTGCACCGATTTTCGCTATCCAATCCTGCCTGATCTGTTCTTTCATCATATCAAATATGGCGATTGCTACACCTTCAACGGTTTTCAGCATTACGTTTCCGACAAAACCGTCGCACACAACTACATCAGCTATACCCTGTAAAAGATCTTTGCCTTCAATGTTTCCAATAAAATTGATGTATTTAGAATCTTTCAATTTTGAATAGGCCTTCTTGACCAGTTCATTTCCCTTACCGCTTTCCTCACCTATGTTCAAAAGAGCAACTTCAGGGTTATCTAACTGGAAAAAGAACCGGGAGTAAAGAGTGCCTAAAATAGCGAATTGTTCAAGATGTTCCGGTGAGCAGTCCACATTTGCTCCTACATCCAGGATAATTTCCGGTCTTTTCTGGGTAGGAAAGGGAATAGCAAGTGCTGGTCTTAAAACGTTCTTGATCCTGCCGTATGTTAGTAAAGAGGCCGCCATTACAGCACCTGTATTACCAGCACTGACGACACCATCGACTTCATCAGCTTTGTGTGCTTGAATAGCTTTGACTAAAGATGAATCCTTTTTCTTCTTGATGATCGATACTGGATTGTCATCCATACTGATCACTTCACTGGCTGGTAATATCCTGATTCTGTTCCTATCATAATAGTATTTTTCCAGTTGTTTACTTAGAATTTTTTCTTTACCAACAAGAAGAATCTCATCACAAAGCTCTTCTTTAATTGCAAGAATTGCACCTTCCACTTCCGGGAAAGGTGCATTATCACTGCCAAAGGCGTCTAAAGCTATGCGCATTTACTCTTTGTTTTCTATAATCTGTTTTCCGTTATAAAAACCACATTTGGGACAGATATTGTGGGGTCGACAGGTCTCTCCACAATTAGAACAGGATGTTAAAGCAGGAGCTACTGCTTTATAATGAGTTCTGCGTTTGTCCCGCCGGGACTTGGATACCTTTCTTTTCGGTACAGCCATTACAACTCCTTTATTTTATGTAACTTATTTTAATATAATGAATTACGACATATTAAAATATAGAAAGCCCACATTATTTTTCAGAATCTATGTGTCAAGATTTTTGGCTGTATTAAAATACTGCTATTTTACAGGGTTAAGGATTTTCAGTATTAATTCCTGTTTTTCAGTTTTAGATTTTGAGATCCTGATTGAATTTTGAATTTTGCAAACTGCTTTTTGACCTGCTTCGGGATCGTTACAGTATACCTTTCCGACAACCGAATTGGATTCCAGAAAATCACCTATTTTGTAGGGAAGCCAAGCTCCGGCAGCAGCATCTATTTCAGAGTCTAATGTTCTCCTGCCAGCTTGTATATCAATTAGAGAATATCCTATTTTCTGGTTGTCGATTTCATTGATCCAGCCTGATTCGGGTGTGATAATATCAAATTCATACTTAGCTTTCAGCAGGAGATCCGGATTGTCACATATACGGGGATTCCCATGTTGAGCGGAAATAAGAGCCCGAAATTTATCAAGGGCTGAACCGTCTTTTAGAACCTTATCAATTTTGCTTTCAGCTTCTTCTACTGTGTTAGAAACCCCGGAAAGAATCAACATCTCTCTTGCCAGGGTCCTGGTCAATAAATCGATGTCCCGAACATTTTTACCCTGGAGATAAGCGACACATTCCCGTATTTCAAGTGCATTTCCAACATATTCTCCGAGGGGAGAATTCATGTTACTGTAAACAATAGCCACCTTTTGCCCTAATCCTTCACCCACTCTAATTAAATATGAGCCCAATTCCTCGGCTGATTTCATGTTTTTGATAAAGGCACCGGAACCAACTTTAAGATCTATGACCAGATTATCAGCCCCTTCGACGATCTTCTTACTCATAATACTTGCAGTAATAAGGGGTAGGCTGTCAACTGTGCCGGTAACGTCTCTCAGAGCATAAGTTTTTCTATCGACTGGTACAAGGTCATCCGATTGACTGATGATAGCAAAGCCAATATTTTCTACCTGTTCCTTGAATTGTTGTTCAGACAGGTTTGTTTGAAAACCGGGGATAGATTCCAGTTTGTCCAGTGTACCACCCGTGTGACCCAATCCTCTTCCGGAGATCATGGGGACCATTCCCCCACAGGCAGCTATAATTGGTGCTAGGACGATACTGATCTTATCGCCAACACCACCTGTTGAATGTTTATCGACCGTTCTGAACCGGGTGGGAAAAGAGATTCGTTTTCCGGAATTTATATAGATCTTTGTAAGATCGATTATCTCTTCCATTTCCATTCCCTGAAAGTAAACAGACATCAGAAAGGCAGCCATCTGATAATCAGGAAGTTCACCTTCAGTAAAAGCAAGGAAAATGTGTTCGAGTTCCTTCTGCTTAAGTGATCCGCCATTTCTTTTTTTGATGATCAATTCTACAGGGTTATATCTATTATTCATTTGGGGTTACCACCAGATCTGAACACCATTTTCATAAGTAAAGATCCTCTCATCCTTACGGGAATCCTTCTGTACCAGCCAGTAAAGATGACCGATTGGCATATCTTCGAACAACAGGGGCTGATCATCAGCTATCAAACACCCTTGTGTTTTCCATTCTTCATCCCAATAAAACAATTCATATTGTTTTCCTGTTTCCAGAAAAGAGATCTCCTTGTTTTCAGTTGCCTGTTTAAAGACTTTTTTTGTTACCGAGATCAACTCCAAATTAATTCTGTTATCATCACCATTGAGATAATACAGATCACCATTTTTTTCCAGTATGAATGGATCACCCGCAGGGACAAGATCTTTCTTAATATAAAAAGTTGGGAGATAACATATATCCACACCCATATCGGTAAATAATGCTGATTGATCCTCCTCGATATGAGCCCAGTGAATAGCTTTCCATTTACCATCATTGAAAACGGACAGGTAAATAAATCTAATACTGTCAGGTACTGGATTTTCAAGATTGATTTGTACATCATTGGTCACTGTATAATATTCAGTGACATCGTTATAATTTTTTCCGCTCAGCCAGGGTGGTACTTTCTCTTTTTCCTTTAACAGAAATGCCAGATTATTTTTTTGCAGGGTAAAGGTTTTTCTATAAGCCTTTGCCATTCTGTGGCGCAGATTATATTCTCCGGGATTAGCTTCTGATCCCATAAAGGGAATCGCTTTGCCATCGGGAAGCAGAATAGAATTCCAAGCGTGATTGTTCCCAGTATCAGCCCAATGTGGTGTATAATCACTGGTAATTGGTAAGCCATTGGCTCTCAGAGCATAAATAGCGAAATTTGTCATGTCTTCACATCGACCTAACCCGTTAGTAATCATTTCGGTAAGACCCTGGTCGGTTGGATGACAGTAGAATCTGGGATCGAATCCGATCAGGCTTTTGATGTCTTCATTGATATAATTAGATACCGAAACAGGATCATGAGGATCATCAACCATATCCGCTAAATCTTTATACCTTTCCAGAAAATAAGGTCGCCAGGATTCCAAAGGTTCATTACTACCCCGATAGGGAAGAATATATTCTTTGAAGATATTGTATGAATAACTTCTGGACCAAGGTTTATTCTTCCAGGCTTCGAAAGCTAGTTCAATGTTTTCGATCAGTAGATCTGAAGAAATTTCTTCCAGGTCGGGATATTTTTCTTTCAGTTTCCAATGAAGTTCTCCTTTATCAGATTCCATACTATCTATAGCTGAGATCATCTCCTGATAATTATTATAAGCAAGAACATCCAGATTAATCTCGACATCATTAGAATCGTACCAGGCGATTTCAGCATAGGAATGGGGATCCATATTTTCAATGAGATAGTAAAGAGCATCTAATTGTAAACTGTCTCCCTTATTCTGAAAATATATTATTGTTTTTTTTATCTCGGTTTTATTTTTTCCTGCCTGCTTCAAAGCATTTTTTACAGGTTCGGGATATTGTACTCTTGTACAGGATAACAACAATATTAATGCTACAACTGATAAGAAAATCCTTCTCATTTTTCCATCCTTTCAAGACTATCCATAAAAACCTTCTTCTGAGCTTCAGCCTGCCATTTCCAGAAAGAGTGACCATCCACAAAAGGGATATTATTTTGTTCGCAGACTGTAATGAAGGGAGTTTTTTTTGATGTGTAAGGTAAGTCAATTATTTTTACTGGTAGTTTGAGATTAAGTTCCTTGAAGATGTTCTCACCTTGAACACCGAGAGGCGTACAATTGATAATAACATCAAAAATCATTTTGTCCGGTTGAGTACAGATCTTTATCCAGGGGAATCTTTTTATCAGGTTTCTTATATTTCCCGGAGTACGGCACCATATGTGGAGATTTGGAGTCTTAATAATTAGCTTTATCACTGTTTGTGCCATAGAACCACATCCGAGGATCAAGATTTTCTCTGTGTCTTTGATCTTGAGAAAACGGATCGACTTCTGGAAAGCTATCTTATCTGTGAGATAAGTTCTACCTGTTTCAGGAATAAATGTGTTTATTACAGTTGATTCGGAATGGCACAGAC
>JAUVIJ010000009.1 GCA_030592835.1 Candidatus Cloacimonadota bacterium
GAGAATATAGATAAGAACGATCAGTCCTTTTCTGGCGGTTTTCAATTCTACATCATATAAAGCAACATCATTCTCAGCACAAACCTGCCCTGCTAATTCTTCAACTCTCTTTATTAAATTATCCATAATATATCATCCATAATAACACTAAACCACTGAAAATCAGTGGTATCAAAAAAAAATCAAAAAAATGCTGACCTAAAGTCAGCTCCATTTTTATGCCCTTCCTACAAACTCTGAATACCAAAAAAAAACTGGATGTCATTCTGTCAAGCAGTTATTTTATTATATTTCAAATTATTATGGCATTTTAGAGAATTTTTCTGAAGCATGATCCCGCTGGGAATTCCACCCATAAATCATGAAAATTGAGGATAAATATTAGTTGACTTATTTTGGATGGAATTATTTTCATTCCTAATTAGAGTGATTTATGATAGGTGTTTACAGGAAAATGGAGCTTCCATGTCTAAATACGGGATTTTGTCGATCTTAATATTGATTTTAATCATGAATGTTCAGGCAACAGACACTGAAATTGGCGGAATTGATCTGGTTCTTGAGATTAGAATATCGGGTAATATCAATATTGAAAAAAGCCTTATTGAATCACTGATAGCCTTTGAGGTAGGAGATCTTCTTCAGGACGACAAAGTCTCCAAAACCATAAAAGATCTATACCAACTGGGAGTATTCAAAGATATCTTTATTGAAACCAAAAGATTGGATCAGGGTTTGATAGTCGATATAATGATTGATGAATTTTCTGTAATTCAGGATTTTTCCTTTTTCGGAAATGATAAGTTAAAAGACAAGAAACTGGAAGAAGTTATAACACTCCAGCAAGGTACATACTGGTCACCATTCCTGCAAACTAATATAGAAAAGAAGATCAAGAATGAATACAGACAGAAAGGATACCATCTGGCGGAAATAGTGTTCCAGGTCGAGGAAATCGCAGAAAAAAAAGTTGATCTGACCATTGTGATTGAAGAAGGCAGCAAGATTGTAATAAAAACAGTCCGGATCCATGGCAACAAGGAAGTTCCCGACAAAAAGTTATTAGGGAAAATGAAAACGAAGAAAGCAGGTCTTTTCCGTTCCGGTAAATTCGATAAAGAAAAATTTGATGAAGACCTGGTTAGAGTTGTAGAATATTATAATAAGAACGGGTATGTAGATGCCAGGATCATCTCCTGGGATAAGCAGATCGAAGACGACAGATTCGCTATTGATATTTATCTTTACGAAGGCAATTCCTACAAATTTGGGGATGTAATCGTCAGCGGTAACAAAAGATTCACCAAAAAAGTAATTAAATCGAGATTTACCTTTAAAGACAACGAAACCTTTAATCTGGAGAAATTCAACCAGCAACTGGGAAATGTCGCTGCTTTGTATTACGAGGATGGATTCATCTATTCCAGCTTTGATCATGAACTGGAAAAATATGGTGAATCGATCAATATCAGACTTCATATCACTGAAAATACCAGAGCTCGTATCAGGAAGATCTTTATCAAGGGAAACAGGAAAACGAAAGAGAAGGTGATCAGAAGACATCTGTCAATATCGCCCGGGGATTATTATCAGCAATCAAAATTAAAAAGAACACTTTCTAATATTTATAATATGGGTTTTTTCGAACCGGATCTCTATCCGGAACCTTCTAATCCAATAAACAGCAATGGCGACATAGACATAACCCTGCATATGAATGACAGGGTTTCCGGATCTGCCAATGGTGGTGTAGCTTTGAACAGCCAGGAAGGTCTCGTGGGCCAACTGGCTATAACTCACAACAATCTATTGGGTAACTCATGGCAGGCAGGAATAAAATGGGAATTTGGTGGGAAAACCCAGAATTTCAGCCTCAACTTTACAAATCCTTATTTTTTAAACACTTCAACACTTGCTGGTTTCGATATCTATCATACAACCAAAGAGTGGGATACATACAAAGTCAGGACCAATGGAGGTTCCCTCCGGATTGGACATCCTCTTGGATTCCTGAACTATTCGAAACTTATTGGCGGCTATTCTCTCTATTCGAAAAAATACTCCATCCTGGAAGGTGAAGAGGATGAGGCTTCAGATAATCTGATCGAACTTGATGAAAAAGGCTGGCAGTTTACCAGCGCGATTTTCTTTACTTTTTCCCGGGATAGCAGAGATAATATTTTCTTTCCCACAACCGGATCACAGTTTACGATTTACAATGAACTAGCCGGAGGTCCGCTCCAGGGAGATTTTAGTTATTTCAAACAGATCGCCCAGATTAGCTGGTACACCAAAACCTTATGGGAGTTGGCTTTAAAAACAAAATGGCGCTTTGGTTACGTAACCGGATATAATGGACAAGATGTTCCACCGGATGAACGATTCTACCTCGGAGGTACAGGAGCAGATGGTCTGCGGGGATTCCCAGACAGATCTGTTGGACCGGTGGATGGTGGCTTAAGAGAAATTATTTTCTCAGCTGAATATGGGGCACCATTAGCGGGAGATCAAGTTGTCGCTCTGTTATTCTTCGATGCCGGGGATAGTTATAACACTCTGAGGAATTTCAATTTCTGGAAAATGAAAAAAGGAACCGGTGTCGGAATCAGAATAAGAAGTCCTTTCGGTCTGATTGGTTTTGATTATGCCTACAACCTGGAAGACAGAACCTGGGAACCTCATTTTCAATTTGGAACTACCTTTTAATATTGATAATAATCAGGATTAAATAATCCTTGACTCCCGATTAGTCCTTTTTTTTGGTGACAGCCTTTCGGGGCGTAGCGCAGTCCGGTTAGCGCACTGGTTTTGGGAACCAGGAGTCGGAGGTTCAAATCCTCTCGCCCCGACCAGATTTATCCAAAATATATTGACAGGTAAGTGAGCCAACAAAAACTCACTGTTATTTTTAGAGATGGGCGTTTAGCTCAGTTGGGAGAGCGCCTGCCTTACAAGCAGGTGGTCGGGGGTTCAAGTCCCTCAACGCCCACCATTTATTAAAACCATCCTCATACGGGTGGTTTTTTTGTATTCGGGAATGATGTAATTAACGATAGGAATAAATATCTTGACTGTGAGACCATTGGTTTTTTCAACTCTCTGATAGAGTTATGAATAAAAGAAAATACAGGAGACTCAAAAAAAGAAGACCCCAGAATACCGGGAAGCATATTTATATATTCCTGGGTGCGATTCTGATATTATTTCTAATCTATTTTATTTTTGCCAGTCATGTAAAACGATCACTTAATAATAAAATTCCAGGTAGTATAACTACCAAATTGAAACTGGAGCCCCAGGAAAATGTTCATTCGGGAATCCTGGCTGCCATCGAACTTCTCGGAGTACCGGAAAAAAAATTCCGGGTCAAGGAAGAAGACAATCTGATCACATTCAGGATCGGGATCGATGAAGACACCATGGACCTGAATTTCGCCAACAGCATTATCTCCGGACAGGTTGAACTGAGTGGAGGAAAAATCTTATCCGGAAAGGAAAGTGTCACCGGACTGAATCATTATCTTCAGTATTCGGAATCACAAAATGAAAAGATCTATGAAGTAATACTTTACTACACGAATCATGCTAACAAATCCCCTCTTATCAAACTGGCTATCGTTCTTGATGATTTTGGCTATTTCAAAGGTGAATTACTGGAAGATTTCTGTAGCCTGGATCCTAATATTACGTTTGCGATCCTCCCCCATCTGGATCATTCCAGAACAGTAATGAATCTGGCGGATAGATCGGGACATGAGACCATTATTCATATGCCTATGGAACCTCTTAACTATCCTAAAATCAACCCCGGTCCAAAAGCGATCTACGTTCACGATTCTCCCAATAATATCAAAAAAAGAGTTGAGGGTTATATTAAGAACCTTCCTCTATGTGTAGGGGCAAATAACCATATGGGTTCACTGGCAACTGCGGATAATGATGTTATGGAAGCTGTACTTTCAGTCTTAAAGAAAAATGGTCTTTACTTCGTCGACAGCAGAACTTCGCAATCCTCCATTGCTTATAAACTGGCACAGGATATGATGATCCCAACATTCGAAAACACAATGTATCTGGACACACCTAAAATCTCTGATGAAGTTCTGCAAATTAAAATTGACAGGCTAAAAAAACTTATCAAAACTAGAGATAAAATCTTGATCATTTCTCATTGTACAAGCAGAGAGCTTTATGTCTTTTTAACTGATTTCCTTGAGAGAATATCTGAATTAGACGTAGAATTAGTTCCGGTTTCAGAACTGTTTAAAAGTGATTTGCCGGATATTCTGTAAGAGGATAGAGCCCAGTGTACACCAGTTCGGTAGAAAAATATATTCGTAGCAAATTCGCAGAACTTGATCTGCTCCGACCTTTCCGGACCAGGAAATACGAACCTGGTACAATTCTGGAATACAAGCTTGATTCTACCTATTCACAAGAAAATCCAAAAATTAAAATCGAAATTGAGAAATTTATCGGGGGCGGCTTTGCTGGTCAAGTCTACAAAGTCAAGCTTCTGTCGTACTCTCCGCAAAAAATATTTTTTAATTTGAAAACTAATAATTATTATGCTCTTAAAATATTGATCCCACTCGGTGGTTTTGCACGTTTTTTCCGCAATATCCTTTACTGGATCGGATTCGGGGGATCTTTCCAACCTCAGGTAAATCCTTCAGCCGCCAAAACCGGTGCTATCTGGCAGAGATTTATCCGTAGGGCTGCCAGGATAACATTTGGAAATGAAAAAGCTGTTGCAGATATTTATGGGACCCTTGTAGATTCCCGTCTCGGTAGTTGTGGCGACCTGATAGAATGGGTAGAAGGCAGAACCTGGCAACTGGAAGTTGACGATCATATCAATCTGATCAAAGCCTGGAAAAGGAACGGACCTGATAAGATCGGCGAAAAATCAGTATTAGGATCGCAGGAGTACAGAGATAAATATCGATTCATGCATGATTTTGTGGATCTTCTCCATCTGATTGGAGCACCGGAATTTGCCCGACAGTATGAATGGTCTACAGCTAAAAGCCAGCCCAATTGTCTGAAAAGGATTGAAGATTCCGGTGATAATAATACCGGATTAACAGCAGTTGATTTTCGTGCAGGCCTGGTTCTTTTACCATTTCTTCCAATGAGCCCGGGTGATTTCAAATTGATACTGAAAGGATTCTTCCGAGGATCCCTGGTACAGTTCGACCGCGGTAATTTAATTAAGCTTGAAGAATTTGTTAAAAAGCACGAAAAAGAGTTCAAGGATATTAAAGGTCTTCTGAAAGAACTGAAATATCACGAAAGTATTTATCGAAATTCCCTGCCCGATCTAACCCATAACCATTTCAGGATCCTTTATAGTCGTAAACTTTGGCAAACAATACTGAAGAGTTCAATTGTATCCTGGAAGATAAGGGATAAGATAGATGAAAATTTCGCATCGAGTCTAAATAAGAGAAATTTTCTTACCTTAATCTGTTATTGGGTTTCCCTGATACCGATATTGGGAAATATACTGCTCGTTCTCGTTGGAAATTCCAGAAGAAGAAAACATTATATCTCAGCTCTGACCAGACCTCATTATCTCCAAAGATTACTGTAAGGGATCATGCTGGAAAGATTGTTAAACTGGTTCAGATCAGGTAGAATAACAGAATCCGGATTGAAATTAATGGTGATGAAACCGATCATTTATTTATTGAATTTACCCTTTGCTCTTTTACCGACATCTTTACATAGGTCTCTTACTAATTGGCACTATTTCATGGAACGGCTAAGTTATTTTTTTATCCGACCAATACGCTTATATTTTGATTCCAGGTTGAGAGAAGAATGGATGCTTTCCATGGTAGAAGATGGGAAAGAAAAGCAGATTCTGAATGAGGAGGAAGCACAGCAGATCAGGGACCAAATCAAGGAACCTTATATCCAGAAATACCTGAAAAGCCTGGCAGTACATATCTGCACTCTACCTGTAACCCAGATTATTTCAGTAATGATCGCCACAATCTATATCCTGACACATCCGGAACTGCCAAGGGCTCAAGCCTGGGGAATCGGACTGGGAATTATTGCTTTATTCCAGATAATTCCTATCTCACCTGGTTCTCTGGTAAGAGGACTCTATGTTGTTTACCTGGTGATCAGGGAAAAGGATTTCAAAAATTACAATATTGCTGTCTTTCTCGGTTTCTTCAAATATATCGGATACCTGGCCTTCCCCATCCAGATGACCTACCATTATCCGACCTTAGCCAGATTCATGGCCGGACATTGGGCAACGGAAGCCGTTCATATTATCCCTGTCTTCGGAGAGAAAGGAGCTTTACTGGAACACTGGGTGTTCGGTTTGTTCTATAACTGGCCTCTTACTTTAAAACGTCAATTCATTGAAAGAACTGATTTACGAAAAAAAATGAAACCGGTATATTGGCATTTGCCTTTACTGGTTATTATTGCTACCGGTATTTTGTCCGGGTCTACTTACATTTTTCTGAATTATAATGGATTTGTTCCCGAGATCAGGCAGATTCTTGTAATGGGATCGGTAACTCCTCTTGTAATGGGAACTTTTGTCAATACAGCAAGTTGTGGAACTACTTTTTCCACCAGGATAAAATTATCAATACTATTTGCTATATCAATCGCTGTCACTACTTCCGGTTTGAATGTAATACTGGGATTCAGCGGAGATCTTCTGATAGACGGTCTATGGAAGTTATTTATTTTTATCATTTTTTCTTTGATCGGTACGATCGGGATCGAGTTTTTTCTGGGTGAGCCGGAAACATATCGGGCAGGGAAATGAAAAGTATAACTCCTTCTGAATTTCTGAAGACACTGGATCGACATAAGATCAATCCCTTATATTTTCTGGAAGGACCAGATCAATATTTTCAGGACAAGCTAATAAATTCAATTCAGAAAATAGCCGGTATAACCGGAACTTCTGAATTTGACCGGGTCGTTCTTTACGGCACTAGTACAAAGGTTGCCGAAATAATCGAACAACTTGAAATGATGCCTTTTATGGATTCATATCGTTTGATCATACTGAAAAATGCGGATCAATTGCTGCCTGTGGAATTGTTACAGCTCGAAGCTTATCTCAGTGAGCCAGTTCCTACATCTATTTTCATTATTACTTCCCTGAAAAAAGAAAACAAGGGGAAATTCTTTGCGAAACTCAAAAAGCAGGCTATTGTCATCGAGTGTAAACAACCTTACGGAGCAAAAAATATCATTTTCTGGCTGAATCAGGAATTGCAATCCAGAAAGATCACGATCGAACCTGAAGCGACGAACATCTTTGCCAATAGTATTGATCCGGATTATCTGCTGGCTGCTAATGAATTGGAAAAATTGCTGATCTATATCAAAGATTCTACCCGGATTACAGCCAAAGACGTGATGATGGTCGTAGGAAAATCCCGTACTAATAATATATTCAATCTTCAGAATGCATTGGGAGATAAAGATCTGAAAAAAGCGATGACCATCCTGGAGAACCTGATCGACAACAGGGAACCGGTTCTATTTATTGTAACAATGCTGACCAGATTTTTTGCCAGGATTTGGAAAGTCAGGGTCCTTATCGATCAGAAGACCAATAAATCCGAGATCGTATCCAATCACTTGAAAGATGTTTTCCATTCTTTCCGTCATGATTACCTGAGGTATGCATTGAATTACGACCTGGAACAGATCAGGATCATTTTTGATCTGCTTCTGGATATCGACACAGATCTTAAATCCATAGATGTAAAAGAGGAGATCCTGATCGAAAGATTGATCCTGAAGATTTGCAGGGTATAATGATAGATGAAAAGAATATAAACCCTGGTTTCAGAAGCGGTTTTGTAGCAATCGTCGGAAGACCCAATGTGGGAAAATCCACGTTAATAAATAAGATCCTGGGCGAGAAGATCTCTATCATTTCACCCAAACCCCAGACGACCAGACATCAGATCAAAGGAATTTTTTCCGATGAAACCAGACAGATTATTTTTCTGGATACTCCGGGATTCCTCAAGCCCCGTTATGAACTTCAGGAACGTATGCACGAATATATCCGTTCCGCTCTGACAGATGCCGATCTGATCCTGTTTTTAACAGATGTCCGTAATTACCCCACCGATTTTGATCAGGATTTTTATCAGCTTCTCAATAATATCAAAACCCCAAAAATACTTGTCTTCAACAAAATTGACCTGGTCAATGAAAAAACGACCACCGAGAAAATTGATCAAGCCCGACCTCTGGATTTCGATAAGATACTGCAGATATCTGCCCTGAAACAGCAGGATTTCAGTGAATTTCTCGATCTGATAGAAAAATACTTGCCTTTTGGCGGACCCTTTTATGATCCCGATGAAATCTCAGACCTGCCACTGAGATTCTTTGTACAGGAGATAATCCGGGAACAGATCTTTCTTGCCTACAGAGAAGAAATCCCTTATGCAGCCACAGTGACTGTTGAATCTTTTAAGGAATTACCTAATAAGATCGAAATTGCAGCTAATATCTGGCTGGAAAGAAAATCACAGAAACCGATCCTCATCGGCAGTAAAGGGCAAAATATAAAAGACTTGAGATTGAAATCTGAAAAAGAGATCTATAAGATACTTGGAAAAAGAGCCCGACTCGACCTCTGGGTCAAGATAAAACCGGGTTGGAGAAAAAAGAAAAACGCTCTCAAGGAATTTGGTTATAGATAGGGATTTAAAAAATATTTGACAGCACTTTTCCCAGAAAATATTTGTCTCGTCTCACTTTGGAGGATTAGTTCTAATTGGTAAGACAGCGGTCTTGAAAACCGCCGGGCTTTGCCCTTGGGGGTTCGAGTCCCTCATCCTCCGCCATGATCTTTATCTAAGGAGAGGTGACCGAGCTGGTTGAAGGTGCGCGCCTGCTAAGCGTGTGTGGGGTTAACAGCTTCACCGAGGGTTCGAATCCCTCCCTCTCCGCCAGTTTATAGATTGGGCCGTAGTCAAGCGGTAAGACACATGGTTTTGGTCCATGCATTCGGGGGTTCGAATCCTCCCGGCCCAACCAGTCTTCGCTCCGAAATTCATCGGAGCTTCGCCTGGCACGCCATGAAATACAATTTTAGTGATTGTTAGATTTAACAAAAAGTCCGGATTGATTCTTTTTTTTAATTGATGTTGGGATGTCGTCTAATGGTAGGACAGCAGATTCTGGTTCTGTATGTGGGGGTTCGACTCCTCCCATCCCAACCATTGATTACCCTCTTTACAGCGGGTTTTCGTTTTTTTTACTATGATTCAGGATCGAATATTTTTTCTGGTGTTGGGTTTTGGGTGAAAATTTAAAAGTTAAAAGTTGGAAAGTTCAAAAGTAAAAAAAGTTTAAAAGTTAGAAAGTATAAAGTTAAAAAGTTTCTGACTCAGTTCTTTTCTGAAATCTGATTTCTGTATTCTGATTCCTTTCTTATTTCTGGAGTCCACCTTTTCCAGGACGAGGCAACCGATTTCCATCTACCACCTACCATCTTCCCAACTTGTTACGATTTACTCCTTACTAATCACGAATTACTTGTCACGTTTTACAAATCACGATTCTCAGCTTATTCATACCAGACCAGGATATCGAATTTATCCTTTTCCGGCCATACCATTTGGAGAAGTTGAGACACCGCATTATTATTATATTCAACTTTCGCAGTCCCACCAAGTTTAAATATGACAGTTGAAGTAGATTCAATAACAATTGCCCCTTCAACCCAGGCACTACCGACACCCATATCCATATCTCCTGTCACCCAAACGATACCGTAAAAATAACCTCCCGTCATCTCAATATTGCCATCCACATAAAGTAATCCACTACCTACCCAATCTGAATTGGAAATTTTTACAGAATTATCATTAACTTGTTCAACCCAGGTTATTCCATCAGGAGCAGCAAAATTATTGGCTGGATCAATATAAGTACGGTTAGCTCCGTTTTTTACGTCTTCTTTTGAATAACCGAACACCGATTCAAAATCGAGAAGTGTATGTTCTGCTATAGTACCCTTTACCTCAGATGAACCTTTTATATCAACAGTTCCCGTTGTGGTTATAGCATCGGTAATTCCATTAGGGTCAAGGATCTTAGGATCATAAGCGAACAACGCCTTGCCTTGATGATTCGTCGTTATCCCTTGCATCTGACAACTGACATCAGCAGCAATTCTAATTGTATCTTTTTGGGGATTTATATCGATCGATATCTTATTGATCATACCATCGAGTACATTAAAATTACTGAAATTTTTCACTGCCATCCCGGCAACCAGAGAATAATTCTTATCGACTAACTGCTGCCAGGCATAGGTCAGAGCATAGTTACTGATATATTTGACCTGGCTGTTCACAATTTGACCGGTCATTGTATCAGGCATCTTCTGAACGTGAGAGGAAACCGAAGTCAGAACAACTGTCAGAGTAACGATGATTATAAATAATACTAAAATAGTAGTTTTACTCATAATAACCTCTTATCTTTCAAAATATAATAATTCTTTCTATAAAATGCATTTGTTGTTCCATAAAAGTTCAGATTGTTGTGTTTTGTTGTCTGATAACCTGTTTATATGAATTGCTGTACCTGTTTGTTTAGATGGTTTTTAAGTATAAACTCATCCTGCTTTAAATTACTGACATTATTATTTGTCACTATTACGGACTCTGTGTTATAATAATGACAGATGATTCTAAATTCTGAAACGTTTTTAATCCTTTTTACCTGTTTTCTCTTTTGGGTTGTTTATTACTCAGATTATCTTCTATGCTAAAATAAACCCCTACTGCATTATCTGGAATAAAGAGTATTTATCTCCTGATTGAAAAATAGTTTGACCTTCTACTTAATCCATCTATATTGTGAATGAATTTTTTTAAACTGGAGTTATTTTATGGCTAAAAAGAGAATATTGATAGTTGAAGATGAGAGAATAATTGCAGAAGATATCAGAAGAACTCTGATCAACTTCGGCTATCATGTCATAGACATTGTATCTTCTGGTGAAGAAGCTATCAGAGTTTCCCTCGCCCAGATACCTGACCTGGTCTTAATGGATATTATGCTGGAAGGCGAATTGGATGGGATCGAAGCAGCCACCCAGATCAGGAACAAGGTTGGTGCTCCGGTTATATATTTAACTGCCTATGCCAATGAAATAACCCTTCAGAGCGCAAAAATAACAGAGCCTTTCGGTTATATTATCAAACCTTTCGAAGAAAGAGAACTGCATGCCACTATTGAAATGACATTTTACCGACATAAGATCGAAAAAGCTATTCAATTGAAGACCAGACAACAGGATCAATTGTTGGAATCGGCTCGTCATTTGACATCCAGTCTTGATGTAGAACAGGTCCTGGAACATATTGGTAACGGTGCTAAGAAGATCATGAAAGCACATTCCTGTGTTATCTATTTTCTGGAAGATGACGAATCCTTGAGGCCTGTTATTGTTATAGATCCTGATTATAAAGATACAATCCTCCAAACAATAATCCCAATTGACAATAGTTTTACCGGTCAGGCAGTAAAAGCTAAGAAAGCATTATTTTTTAATGAATCTTTCGGTAAAGACACTGGATTACATGTCCCCGGTACTTCCGAATTGAAGGACGAAAGGATTATTGTCGCACCTTTTATGGTTGACAATAAAGTTATCGGAGCCATGTGTTTAAGCAGAATCGGGGAAATATTCACCAATGATGATATTGCCCTGGCAGAGGGATTTGCCACTTATGCTTCCACAGCTCTTAAGAATGCTCAGACCTATATGGATCTGCAGAAGGAGATGGAAGAAAGAAAGGTTGCCGAGACCATGCTGCATGAAACCCAGTTTCGATTGACTTCCATTTTCAAAAACGTTCCTTCAATAATCTTATATGAAAAATTCGGGGGCAGAGAATTCATTTCCGACAATATTAAACATCTTATTGGGATTTCCGCCAGACAATATATCCAGGGAAAAGTCCGAATCGAAGACAGGATGCATCCGGAAGATAAACCGATCATTCTCAGCAAATTTCATGAATGGTACGAATCTGATGACAAGTCCCTACTTAATCTCTGGTATAGATTAAAGAATGCCCGGGGTGATTATATCTGGATCGAAGACCGGGTTGTAAAGGTCACTGATGCAAACAATAGTTATGTATCAGGAGTTATGATAGATAACACTAATCTAAAAGCTGCTGAAGAAGCGTTAAAGCAGAGTCAGCTCAGATACAAAGCTGTAGTCGAAGATCAGTCGGAACTGATAATCCGCTATAATAACAAGGGTATATTAACTTTTGTTAATGAAGCTTATTGCCGTTATTATCGGAAAGATCCCGAATCCCTGATCGGTTACGACTGGTATGAGATCCAGACAGCAGCCCAAAGTGATCAAGCCAGGATCCATATTGCTAAATTGAAAACTCCAAGCCAATCCACCGCCTACGAGCAGGAGGAGATTATCGATGGGAAAAGCAGTTGGATTGAATGGACCCACCGAGCCATCTTTGATGAGAATGGGTTAATCATTGAATATCAGGCTTTCGGCAGAAATATCACAGACAATAAGCAGGCAGAAGAAGAAAAAGAAAATATTCAGCAACAGCTTATTCAATCCCAGAAAATGGAAGTGGTCGGACGTCTGGCGGGAGGTATTGCTCACGATTTCAATAATTTGCTCACTGCAATTAATGGTTATACCGACCTTATCCTCAAAAGGATATCCGCTAAGAATGAGAACAGAAAAGATCTGGAAGTCATTCAAAGCTGTGGTACCAGAGCTTCAGATCTAACCAAACAACTTTTAGCTTTTTCCAGAAAACAGATCATTCAACCCCGGTTCTTGGATCTTAATTATATCATAACCGACATGGATAAGATGTTACGACGACTTATTGGTGAAAATTTGGATTACATTACGGTAGTCGATGAAAATCTGCCTACCATCAAAGCAGATAAAAGTCAAATCGAGTCAGTAGTTACAAATCTGGTGGTAAACGCAAAAGATGCTCTGGAAGAAAATGGTAAGATCATCGTTAAGACCGAGAAAGTTGTTTTTGACAAAGAAATCGATGCTATTGATAAAAAAATTAAACCCGGGATTTATTCAAGATTGTCTGTTATGGATAACGGATCCGGAATGACTGAAGAAGTAAAAAAACATCTTTTCGAACCATTTTTTACAACTAAGGAACAGGGTAAAGGTACCGGACTGGGATTAGCCACAGTTTTTGGTATTATCGATCAGGCAAAGGGTTATATCAGGGTCAACAGTACCCTGGGTCAAGGCTCCAATTTCTGTGTTTTTTTTCCCGCATATGATCACAAAGCAGCGATAACCATGGATAAGGAAAGTGTGGATGATCTTCCCACTGGAACTGAAACCATTTTACTGACAGAGGATGAAGAAAGCATAAGAGAATATGTAAATGATATATTAACTGAGTTCGGTTATACCGTACTTGAAGCAGCGAGTGGTGAGGAAGCAATAGCATTGGCACGTGATCATCCGGATAATATCCATCTTCTCTTCACCGATGTAGTTATGCCTTATATGAACGGACAGCAATTAATGGAGAAGGTTAAAGTGATCCACCCGGAGATCAAGATTCTTTTCATGTCGGGGTACACCGAGTCTGTAGCAATTCAGAAGTGTGTCCTGGAATTGAAAATGGGATTTCTCCAGAAACCCTTTTCTTCCGTCGAATTGATCAATAAAATCCGCGAAATACTGGATAGTTAATTTTTTCAGAAAAAAACGTGACTAGTAACAAGAGACGACGACGAAGAAGGCAGAAGATAGAAAGAGCAAATTTTGAATGTTAAATTTTGAATTTTGAATTAAATTGCCTGTCTCGGCGTAATGTAATGTGGCTGGATGATTCGTATTTATATAGCAAAAACCTTCCGATTTTTATCTTACAGAAAAATTCACCATAAGAAAAATCGGAAGGTTTTTCAATCTTGGCTCTAGTTACTCTGCTAAATAAAGAGAAACCAACGATCTATTAAGTTAAATCAATCAACTTATTTCAGAACGGTACGGTTTTTTAAACTTTCCAACTTTTGAACTTCTAAACTTCTGTTCTTCAATCCCTAAATCCAAATAAAGAAACATATAAAAAAAGGGAAGCTGTCCCAGCTTCCCTTTTTTTTGTAATCTTTTCCTAGAAACTAACCTCTGCTGTTAAGAAAGCACTGAAAAGCGGAGCGGGTAATACATACATGTAATATTTTCCGCTAAGATCATCATTCCTGTTATAATCTTTAGTGCTGTAAGCTCTTGTATAGTTATCCTTTCTGTTATTGATGTTCTTGAGATCCAGCCTGAGGGATGCATCTTTACCAGCTATTTTGAAATGATAGCCGATATCGCTGTTCAGGGCAAAGTAATAAGGAAGTTTGGCATCACTCATGATCGGTTCGCCCTCGTCATCTACTTCCAGCGTCCAGTTGAAAGGATCTCCGTCATCTTTCTGATATTCGTTGGTATAACTTCCGTAATATTCATCCCACCAGTTTCCGGAGAATCCGATACGGACATAACCATCCATGGGCAGATCACCAAAAGTATAACCGGCATAGAAACTAGCCATCTTTTCCGGTGAATAGGGAACCACCTTACCTACTACATCTTCAGCATCTTCCCCAAAGATCTCATCTACATTCATTTTCTGCCAGCGGTACTTACCCATAGATCCGGAGAATCCAATATCAAGATCACCTACCAGAGCATTGGCACTGAATTCAAGACCTTCGTGTTTTGCTTCACCAGCATTGATAGTTACATAATCTCCAGACTGCTGAACAACACCTTCGATTTTGTCTTCGTAAGTTGTCCAGTAATAGTTGGTCTCGATATCGAACCAGATTCCATCGTATCCGATACCGATTTCTGTATTAATAGTTTTTTCAGGATCGAGTTCTCCAGTGTAGACTTCATTACCCTCGGAATCTTCATAGATCTGGGGATCGTTCGGTCCACCGGAACGGCTGTACCAATCCCCTACTCGCGGTTCTTTGTAAGCAATGGAATAATTAGCCAACACATTCAGATAATCGGTAACATTGAAGTTAATACCGAATTTAGGTGAGAAAAAATCGAAAGATTTTTTATAATCACCATCAGTAAATTTCAACGAGCCGTCATCATTCAAAATATTTTTGGTTGCATAGTAACATTCACCGGTGAAAGTACCTTTTTGGAAATCGAAGATCTCGATAGGTTCTTCATCGACCCTTGACTTATAAAAGGCGTATTGTCCGTCAGCTACGAAGGTAACCCCAGCGAAAGGTTTGATCTGAATTCTGGCAAAACCGGAAGCATTTTCAACAGTACCGTAATAACTGTATCTATCCTGAACCCGATCATAAACACCGTAATTATAACGGTAATTTCTCGATTGAGCTCTATGCAGGGCTTTCCAGCGTCTCCATTCACCACCGACAACCAGTTTGAACATATCACTGAATCTATGGTCATAATAGGTGTTGAAACCGAATTGTTTGTGATTGTTCGCACTGTCATTCATCCAACTGTGATTGTAATCATTATTGATTATATTATATCCGTAACCATAAGCAAATTCTTCACCGTTCCACATATATCCCAGGGAATCATCGATACTAAAGCCTTGAAGCATAATTCCGGTTTCTTCATAGATATGGACAGCATGACGGGCAAAATATTTGTCATCATAATAATCACTTGTGGATTTATAGGTGTTTTGTCCGTTAGTGACATCAAAAACATCGTTCCTCAGGTATTTTCCACCACCATCACCTCTGGTAAAGAATACATTTGTCATCAACAATGAAGTTTCGGAAATTCTCCATTCATCACGGACGGAAAGCTGTGGTTTATTATAGTAATTTTCCTGGTAGGGATGATTATTACGATTGTAATTTCTTCCCAATGCATCGACCAATTCCATATCAGTAGTAGTACGAGCCTGATTATGTTTCTGAGGAGCGATAATAAGACTGGTATTAACCTTATGATTACCCCAGATATTCTGCAGTTCGGAACCGAAGGACCAGCCATCGTATCCGGTACCGATAGCGTAGGAACCACCTACTTTTCTTTCGATTGCAGCACTGTAGTTAAACTTACCGTCATAGAGATTTCCGGAATTGTAACGAAGCAGCATGTTATAATTCGAGGGATTGTAGTCAACAAATCCACCCTTACCATCTGCGACTTCATTTTCAACTGTATAAGCACCAAAAGAAGTTCTGAATGTCCATTGTTTTCCAGGGTCAGCGCCAGCACCAATCGTTTCGATGTTCACTGTTCCACCAAAAGCACCTGAACCGTAAAGAGAAGAACCTGCTCCTCTCTGTACCTGTACGGATTTGATGTTAGAGGAAAGACCTGTCCAGTTAGACCAGTAAACCTGCTGGCTTTCGGGGTCGTTAACCGGAATACCGTTGATCAGGATCTGAACTTTATCAGCATCAAACCCTCTCATTTTCAATTCACCTTCACCCAGGCCTGCTGTCGTGGAAAATACACCGGGTACACCTTCCAGTAATTGAGGTGTATCATCGGTAGTATATTTGTTTTTCACTTCACCCCTGGTTACATTCCCAAAGGCGATAGGAGATTCTCTCTTCGTGGCTCGGGTTTCATTGACACTGATCCCACCGAGTTTGATAGCTTCTACCTCTATTGCGAAATTAACAACAGTTGTTTCATTACCTATAACATCCACGAATACTGAACGTTTGGAATACCCGACAAAACTGACAGCAACTTCATAGTTTCCGGGCATTACATTCTGAATGATAAAACTTCCGTTTTTCTTGGTGTAGGTTCCAACATCCTCACCTACCAGAAATACAGCAGCATTTGGCAAGGCGTCTCCTGTTTTTGCGATAGTTACTTTACCTGCTACAACTCCGGCAAAAACAGATGCAGGTAACACGATTAAAATACTCAAAACAAGTAATAAAAGTCCTTTTTTCATAAACTTCCTCCATTGATAAGTTGTGTTACGGGACAATGGAAAAAATTAGATTTCTGGAACTTCATGTCAAGTGAAAATATCTCTCTGTTTTATAATAATCCTCTCTATGTATTATTATGAAATAGTTTAAGCTGAAAAAAAAAATTGACATTTGCTTTTACCAATGTTTTAATATAGATAATATATAAATATGTTCCGGATTTAACAGATAAAAACAAGGCAAATGACAGGAGGATTTTATTAGATGAATTATGTTGTGATTGGATTTTTTACTTGCCTTTTCTGTGTCCTGTTCGCGATTTTTTTAATAAAGCTAGTCTATCCCCTGGTTTCCTCTGCCTGGTCCGGTCTAAGTGTATCTTTCGGTCTCATAATGCTTCTGCTGTTGAAATGGAAAGTAACAACCAAGCAAGGTGTTCTCGCTGGAATGATCATCGGCTGCTGGTTACTATTTGTCCGGTCACATGTGAAATTTCTGGACAATAACATATTTCATAGATTTACAGCATTTATCCTGGTTTTTTTATTAGTCATTGTCGTCAATAAAATTACCGGGAGAAAAAATTATTCTGTTCCGGAGGAATGATGTCTCGATTGGCAATGATCCAGAACGCTGAACTCAGAAACAAGATCGTATTGATCAGAGTCGACCATAATGTAGTGAAAAAGGGTAAGATCAAAGATACATTTCGTATCGATGCTTCCCTGCCCACAATCAAATATATTCTGGATAAAGGTGGTAAACCGATAGTAATGACCCATGTAGGTAGACCTCGTGATAAACAAAGTGGAACTATCAAAATTTCGGAAAGCACCGCTGTAACACCAATAGTAGAATATATTTCCACAAAATTGGGGATCATAGTTAAAACACCGGAACTGCATCCCGAGGATGAATACGGAATACATTCTTTAAGCATAGATGAAACAATAACAGAGTTAAAAACTGGTGAAATCGACATGATCTATCTTCCGAATACACGCTGGTTCACCGGTGAGGAAGTAAAAGGAGAGGAGAGAAAGCTTTTTGCAAATGCTCTATTCGAAATCGGAGATATTTTTGTTAACGATGCTTTCGGTTCCTGGCAACCTCATACTTCAACTATCGAACCTGCTAGAAAGCTGCCTGCTTTTGCCGGATTATTGATGCAGCAGGAGATCGCTAACCTGTCTTCGATCCTCTCACCTGAAAGACCTTTCCTCGCTGTTGTAGCCGGAGCAAAATTTGACACAAAGATCGGTCCCCTGGGATCTCTTCTGGAGAGAGCCGATCATCTTGTACTGGGCGGTATAATCTATAACGCCTATCTCTGTGCAAAATACAATATCAGGATCAAAGGGGTTACGGAGAAAGATATCCAGACAGCCACTGTTTTTGTTAACAAAGCTGCAAAATATCCGGGAAAGATTCTGGAACTTCCCTACTTGATCGAATCCGATCTTCTGGAAGAAAGATCAGAAGGAAAATACAGAACGATCA
>JAUVIJ010000165.1 GCA_030592835.1 Candidatus Cloacimonadota bacterium
CTATCCGGTTCCCATAACGGTCAAACTTCCTGATAATCTTCTGAAAACTGTCCAGAGCCAGCAGTTTTCCATCCGGTGCCAGAGTAATATCGGTCAGTTTATTAAACTGATACTGTTCAAATCCCAAACCTCCGATTGTGTTTATTTTCCGGCCTTCTGTATAGATATGGATCTTATTCATTGCCATTATATAAACGGTTTTATCCACTGCTGAGTAAATCGTTTTTTCAGGGGTAAAATCCAGTATTATATTGTAGATGTCCCGAGTTGCTACAGGAAAATCAACTCGTTGAAAGTTCAGTGATGAACAGCTTAGTAACAGGAGTGGAATAAGAAACTTAATCTTCCACAAAATGGATATCCTTCAATTTTCCCTGAATAGTAGTTCTTCCCTGCCAGGTATTGAATTCGAGTGAATAAGTAATATCTATGAAATCACCCTTTTTGAGAAAAGGTAAAAAATCCCCGAGATTGAACCCGATTAAATCTAAAGTACAACCGTCTTTGACAACTTTAATTTTAAGATGATTCTTACCCACATTATAGGGAAATCCAACGAGCATTACTTTTTCTGTAATAAAAATCGGACGCATATTGCCGGGTCCGAAAGGTGCAAATTTGTTGAGCCATTCCAGAAGGTGCTCATTGATCTCGTAAAGTTCCAGTTTGGAATTGATTTGTAAAAGTGGGACCAATTGTTTGGAATCGAGATGTTCTTTAGCATATTTTTGCAATTTGTTTTCAAAAATGTCCAGATATTCAATTAGAATAGATAAGCCGGCTGCATATTTATGCCCACCGAAAGTTTCCAGATATTCTTCCACCGAAGATAAAGCTTGAAAGAGATCAAATCCGGAAATACTTCTACCCGAACCGCTGCCAATTCCGTCATGGAATGAGATCATAATCGCAGGACGATAATATTTTTCAACCAGTTTGGATGCTACGATACCAATAACCCCCGGATGCCAGTTATCTGATGAAACAACAACACATTTGATTTCATCCAGATTCTTATATTTTTCATCTATAATATCACAGGCTTCTTCAAAGGTTTTCTGATCGATCTGTTGACGAAGAGAATTTTCCTTTTCGATTATTTCTGCAAGTTCATGGCTCTCTGTATCATCAGTTGAAACCATCAATTCAACTGCGCGAAGAGCACTTCCCATTCGTCCGGCAGCATTAATTCGAGGAGCTATTCCAAAGACAATATCCGCAGAATTCAATTCTTTATGAGAAAGACCAGCAATATTGATCAAAGCGTTGAGACCAATATTTTGCTTATTAAATAACCTCTCCAGACCCAGACTGGCAAAAATCCTGTTTTCACCAACCAGATTAACAATATCGGCTATAGTTCCGAGAGCTACAAGGTCTACATATTTACCAACAAATTCCTGGGAGTCGATTTTTAATTTCTGATAGATTCCCATCAACAATTTGTAGGCTACTCCTACACCAGAAAGATCTTTAAAGGGATAATCACAACCAGAGATTTTGGGATTTATGATCGCATGCGCGTTCGGTAATACATCTTTAGGATTATGATGATCTGTTATAATAATATCGATGCCTTTTTCATTGATCTCTTCGACTTCTTCAATTGCATTGATACCACAATCAACACTTATTATCAGACGAGAACCATTTTCCTTAATCTGATCAATTCCGGAAAGAGACAGACCATAACCATCGATCATGCGGTGAGGTATATAGAAATCAATCTTGGCACCGATTTTTTTCAGGCCCAGATATAAAAGGGCTGTAGAAGTAGTTCCATCGACATCATAATCACCGTAGATTGTAATTAGTTCTTTGTTTTCAATAGCTTTTATTATCCGGTTAACAGCGATTTCCATATCCTTGAATAGAAATGGGTCAGAAACATTGTCTAAGCTCGGGGAAAAGAATTTTCTGATTTCTTCTATGTCCGTAAGATCTTTTCTGATAAGCATTTCAGCAATCAGAGATGGACATTTAAATTCTTCGGTTATTTTTCTCTGTAAATCCTGCTGTTCCTGGGAAAGAGGATCAAATAGTTTCCACCTTTTTTGCATTTGTATTCCTGTTTATATTTTTTTTTAAAAAATAAATTTAAGTCGATTGTCAAAGAAGATATTAAGCCGAATTCTGTAAACTACCTAACAAGTAGTTTAATGTCTATTTCTCTAGATCGGATATTGCTATTCTCAAAGGAGATTCGTTTTAAATCGAACCGATTCCAGCTGCCTACCCGAGAGCATTTGACGGGTCATCTCAACTCTCCTACTTGGCATTGCACCGGATAAGGCATTCCGAGCATTCCAGTTCACACTGAAATCTGGTGGTCTCTTACACCGCCATTTCACCCTTTCCCTAACGTTCAATCAGGGAGGTTTATTTCTGTGGAGCTAGCTTTCCATTGCCAGAACTTCCCGTTAGGAAGTATCCTACCCTGTGGTGTTCGGACTTTCCTCTCCTCCCCGGAAGGGAGCAGCAGACATTTTATCTTCTTTGACAATCTAAACCACAACTGCTAATCGGTTTCCGGCTTATATATCAGAATCCGACCGCAGTTTTCACAATAATTTATCTTACTACCCTCATATATTTCGATCACAACTTGCGGTCGAATATTAAAGCCGCATCCGCCACAGGAATTGTTAATATCAAAAACAACGGCTTTCCGATTTTTGTTCTTAATCAGAGCAGCATATCTTTTTACTATCTGCCTTGGAATCTCCCCGGCAATATCATTCCTGTTTTTCCTTAATACATCAATTTCCTGTTTTACCTGTTTAATTTTCTTTCTCAGCCTTTCTTCATTAGCTTTAAGGTTTTCATCAGCATTTTTTTGAACTGATATGACATTTTCCAGGGAAGATTTAATATTTATTTCTTCTTCCATAAATACTATGATTTCATCATCAATTTCGTTATTTTTACCCTCAAGATGGCTAATCTCACTGTTCAATGCCTTATATTCCTTGTTAGTTTTTACAGTCAGTAACTGATTCTTGTATTTGTTCATTTTTTCAATATTATCTTTAATTTCCAATTCTTTCAGCTTCTGGTTCTTTAAATTTTCTTCCAAGCTATGTTTCGTCTCAGCAAGTACCTGATTTGCTTCCTCTAGACTGGTCTTAAGGGTATTTAATTCTTCCGGCAGAGTTTGTAACAACATCTGTCTTTCGCTGATCTCATCATCAAAAGCCTGCATTTTGACCAATATCTCTAAATCCTTTATCATTTACTCTCCTACTATTAAATATTTAACATAACAAAAAAAGCATTTACCGGACAAGGTAAATGCTTTTTACATTCATTATGATAAAGGTTTTCTGAAATCTGATTTTTTATACACTTCACAATCTTTTCACCACTTTATTAGTTTGTAAGTAGACAAATATAGTAACCCGTATTTTGTCAACCTTCATTTAACACCAGTTTTTTTTCAATCAATGATAAGGTGAAACCTTTCATTTCCCGTGAGTAACTTCTGTTTTTCTCCAAAATCCTCAAATGCATTTGAGGGAAAGCTTTTTTCTTAATTTTAATATAATATTCACTGCCTTCGTTTTCTAAATAATCCAATACTTTCCGTTCATATTCTTTTTCCAGATCAGAGATTTTCTCATTTAGCACTTTTGCTCTTTTGGAATTTATGCCTGTTTTTTTCTTCATTTTCCTGATCTGTGACCTGAGAAGATGGATCTGTTCTTTTAAATAGGGTGAGATCGCAATTTCCAGATCTGTAGACACAGAAAAAGGATTTCCAACACTAGCGATCTCAATACTAATACCACTCTGAGCAAGACCGCCGATGATAGAGCTGTCATCGGATCCAATGATTCCTTGTTCCGAAGCCACCTGGCAAAATCTAAGGCTTTTATCCAGTTTCAGATAACCTGTACAGGCAATTCGAGAATTTTCAGCTCTGATTATTTCAATATTCCCATTCACGAAGATCCCGTTGTTCTGGCAATTCAGTATAGTCCCATGAACAGTGAGATTTCCTTCCAGATTGATCTCACTTTCGATAATATCCCCTTGAACAGTTAGATTTCCGCACATACTGATATTTTCATTTTCCAGATTGCTGTTAAGGGTAAAATCTGATTTTATGTTAATTCTTTTATTATCATCAATATAAGGATAACCGGTTTTAGAGGACATAATCTGCTGTTTGTAAATTGAATAATAAACATTTTCACCGAGGTAATTATGGATGATCTGATTTTTATTGAATGCTGGTTTTACATCATTTCCAAAAATATCGATGTTGGTTTTATTCAATTCATCATTTTTAAATTCTGCAAGAGGTTGTTCTTTAGAAACACCCACGAAGTTGTCCAATTCAATAATACTCTTGAAATTTTTAGGATTATAAGTCTTATCCTCATCGAAAAAATACGAAATGTTTGCTTGTTGTT
The DNA here is from genome assembly GCA_030592835.1 of Candidatus Cloacimonadota bacterium. GTDB lineage: Bacteria > Cloacimonadota > Cloacimonadia > Cloacimonadales > TCS61 > JAUVIJ01. The sequence goes on from JAUVIJ010000165.1 coordinate 4,416, forward strand.
CCGGATCAACACTGAGAGCTACAACAAATGGTTCGTTGAACTCTTTTTTCACATCATTCTCTTGCAAAAAACTGACAGCACGTTCTACCCCGTGCCTGATATTGGCCTTATCCAGAAGATCGATTATCACATTTTCATCGATTATCGATCCATTGTCGAGAATGTTCAGATTAGCAAGGATCCCTTCC